>JAGLUQ010000160.1 GCA_023134675.1 Candidatus Aenigmatarchaeota archaeon
AAGGTCATAAAAGAGTTTTATGGTACATTAGATGAGAAAATAGGAGGCAAAAGCTATTACTGCGGCCTTGCGTTTGCTAATCTCGGAGTGCCGGTGCTAGTCTTCAATAAAGTCAGTATGGATGACCTTGATTTATTGGATAACCTCAAACATGAGAATATAGAGCTTGTGAATTTCATGTCTGACAGGACTCCAGAATTTGAGAATATTTTTCTTGACAGGGATCTTGATGAGCGCGAGTATAAGGCAGTGAATGATAGTTTTGTGTATTCTGTCGATATCTTGGATAAGCATATCTCTAAATTGAAAGGATGTAGCTATGTACATCTTGCTCCCGGGAAAAACAATGAGATACCTTTAGATTCTGTCAGGTACCTGAGAAATAATCTGAGTAATTCTATAATAAGCCTTGATGTGGAGCATCTTCTTTTTGAGAATGTTGACGGTTCTTTAGAATCTTATCTTAATCCTGAACTTGAAGGGATTCTTGAGAATGTTGATATATTGCAGGTGTCCAGAAGGCATTTGTCGGATATTGCAGATAACCTTAATATTGCTTATGCCGGTGATATTTGCGGTATGGCAGAATCTTTATCTGAGCGCGGTCCTCAGACAGTGATTGTCACCCAGGGAAGCATGGGATCTATAATATATTCTGATAAGAGATTTTATCATATAGAACCAATTTATGTTGATGTTGTTGATACTACAGGTGCAGGGGATACACACATTGCCGGTTTTCTTCATGGCATGCTTGCGACCGGCGGAGATGTTAAGCTTTCTGGCATGCATGCGGGTTATGTTGCTGCAAAAAAGATAGAGAATGGCGGTCCTTTGCCTGCCAGGATTCCTCTTCTTTCAGTCGTAAAATGACATAGATTTTTAAGTTTTAATATGTATATTTTTATATGAAATCCTTAGGCGTAACTGATGCAGGGTATGAACTTCTTGAGAAGACGGGACTAAAAAGTAAGATTGATGAGTTCTGCTGTTCTAATGAGAATTGGTGTTCTAAATTTATTATACCTGTCAGCTCTTATGTTGATGTTTCTGAGGTTGAGGATATTCTGGATGAAGAAGATATAATTCCGGAAAGAAAGAAAGCTATAGAAAGATTGATGAAAAAATCAGGGGATTCAGGTAAAATCCCAAAAGATCTTTTTATGATATCAGGAGTTGCAACTGATTGTATCCTAAGCAGAAATGATATAAAGGGTTTTGAGAAGCTCGGTTTTTCCAATATAGCAGAGCTTGATGGTCTTGTAGCTGCTTATTTCCTGGAAAAATATTATGACTCTTCAGTTCTTCAGGGTTCAAGGTATATATGGCGTTTAGATGGCTTTAAGACACGGATTTATGGGGATGATAATAATTGCCTGCATATTGATCAGGTCCTGATTGATTCCAGCCATTATAAACCTGAGCAGAAAAGATTGGACGGCGATGAGGCTGTGCTGTTCGGAGAACTTGATACTAATTTTTTGATTTCAGATGATTGTTATTGGCCAGTCCTTGCCGCTATAGCTCTTAAGTATGCTGATACTGTCGGTATTGAAATCCCTGAAGCGATAAACTGGCGTGAATTTATGGGAAACCAGGGCTGGGATGGTAATATTGTAAATCCAGATTTAAGCAGTGTCGCTTTTCATGATTTTGCATTTCATTATGAAAATATGATTCTTGCGCAATTGCTTGATAAGACAGATATAAAGAAAGTTGAAAAAACGTTTTTTGGTATGATGGAACCATATGCAAGCCGCGGTATATCTTATCTGCCGGCTATTGATACTGAAGAAAGGCTTGTCTTTTATACAGATTATGGGACATCCGGCGCAGTTGAATTCGCTCCTTATGGAGGCGCAAAAAAATATTATCCTCTTTTATATTTTACAAAAGAAGATGTGTCTGAACTCTTTAAAGGTGTTGTGAATTGCATCATGACAAATTTATCGGACACCCGTCCTGAACATTTAGCTTATATGTTCAATGAGTGGGATCAGATAAAAGAAAGTAAGCTTTAGAATAAATATAGTAAAAATTGAGATGATTTCAGGAGATATTGATTCCTGAAAATCATTTTTTATATTAAAAATCTTAGGAAGAAACCCTTCTGTTGTTTTTGTTTCCGAAGCCGCCTTGTTTTTTAGGTCCGTAACTTTTTCTTGGTCCACTGCTGTTTCCCTGTCCGTAGCCGCCGCTTCTAGGTCCGTCGTTGCTTTTTCTTGGTCCATTACTGCTTCTCTGTCCGTAGCCGCCGCTTCTAGGTCCGTCGTTGCTTTTTCTTGGTCCATTACTGCTTCTCTGTCCGTAGCCGCCACCTCTTGATCCGCTGCCGCCACCTCTTGATCCGTTACCGCCTCTGTATCCGCCACCACCGAATCCTGAAGTCCTTGGCTTTCCAAGACCTCTGTCAAACCTGATCTTTTCAAATTGCGGTAAATCCAGCTTTTCGACCTTGAGGCTTTTGTCAGACAAGACTCTTCTGAAATTGTCATAGTCCCTGTCGCATAGGAGCGTTACAGCGTCTCCGTTCTCTCCTGCCCTTGCTGTCCTTCCTATCCTGTGGATATATTCTTCTGAGGTCTTCGGGACATCATAGTTGTATACATGGGTGACATTCTTTATGTCAAGACCCCTTGCCGCAACATCTGTTGCTACAAGGACATCTATCTTCTCGTTTTTCAGGGATTCCAGAGCGTGGATTCTCTTGTTCTGTGTGAGACCGCCATGGATTGCCATAACTTTTATGCCGT
>JAGLUQ010000161.1 GCA_023134675.1 Candidatus Aenigmatarchaeota archaeon
AAGAAAAGTTGAAGTGTCTCTTTAATCCCTCACTTCAAAAAAACGCCCGTAATTCCATCCATATTCATAGCCTGAGCATCTTCCAGTGTCGCATCGCCCACAAACACATTGGCATCATTGCCGCCGATACGGAACCTCTCAGTATCATTGTCATACACAGTATCTACATAGATGCCCGGCTTGTACTCAACAGAAAAATCATATTTCTTGAAATTCTGGTACTCAGAGCCCCAGATGATGTTTGTATCATCGCCCATGAAAGCCCTGAAGTCATCATCAAGATAAATGTTGACAGCCATCACACCGTCTTCAATCACCGGAACCATATAGGCTTCAAAAACATCATCTCCTGGCTTCATGTCGGGCGTAGTTCTCATAAGTACAAAACTCTCATTCTCTTCAGTCATGAAATTGACTTCATTTAAAAACATGAATCCTTTAAACATTATCATATGCTCAAATTTCACCCTGTGCAGGCCGTCATTATACTGTATGCTCGCCGCATTGTCCTCATACCCGTCACCGTCTGTCACCTCGTTCACATCTATCACAGGTGGCTCTTCTTCTGCTTCATCTTTGCCCTGAACATAAAAAAAGATACATGATACGATAAGAATTAACACCAAAGCCCCTATCAGCACATCCTTCTTGTCAATCTTTTTCTTAACCATAATAATCACATCTTATCTATGCGGCCAGGCGCTTCCCTTGTCAATGTAATGTGCAGCAATCTCATATGCCGACCCGGTAGCAAACAAGACCACAGGTGCCCCAAGGCCGAGAGTTCCAGTTGTAGCCACAAGGTCAACTGCAACAAGTGCCAGCATGACAAAACCTTTGGCAGCCGTTGTACCCCAGTCACTTCCTGCGTAGCAGTAATTGTTCCCTTCAAAAGAGTAATCCAGCTCAACATCAACCACCAGGGCATCAACATCCTCTTTCACATCCTGCGCCCACGGATTGTAATATGTTTCCGTCCTCTCATAGGACTGAAGGCACTGTTTTATCCCGTTGCTGCTCGCATCCATGTACAGGTATGTCGGCACAATATGAGTGTTTACCTGGTTGTTGTTAAGGAGTCCTGTCTCGGCCTGCTTGTTTATGTTTGGTTCGGGTGTCTGTAATGATGCGTCGCTGTAAAAAACAGTAGGGCTTTTAATCTCTACATTGCTGTTCCAGTCTTTAGTTGGCTTAAATATGTTAAGATTTTCAGGAGTCATCTCTGAAGTGCCTAAAGTCAGTATGATCGGATATTTTGTGAAGAAGAACCTGTCAACAGTCCCAAGATTGGTTCCTATAAGGTATGCTTGCTGGATTGGTGTCGGTGCTAACAGCCACTGTTCTAATGACACATCAAGCAGTTTGTTTCTTGTTGCCGCATACGCGCCGAAGCAGTGGTTTGTCGGCTGAGAACCAATACCTGCATTCACGCATACAGAGCTAAGATGTTCCACATCATAAGATTCCGATGGTGCTGCATGCCTTAAATCTCCAACTATCTGTATGTCCTGTCCGTTTACTGTTATTTTACCGTCATTTGTTTCAGCATATAGCACAACAAAACCTACGCCCGGTATAGAATACAAAAATCCTTTTTTTAATATTTCACCAGTATTATGGACTATACCTTCTGTCCAGTCCTCAGCTTTTGTGACGCATTCCTTTTCATCAACCCATAGGTATTGGTCATGCACCCAGACACCGCTCATGTTTCGTACTTTTTTCTCACAGCATACAGTCTCGACATGGCACTCTGAATAGTAGCAGCCTATCTTCTCATGCTTCACAGTCACTTTCTCGGTCCTGCAAGGGCTTGCAAGGAAAAATCTTCTTGGCTGCTGTGAAGAATCTCTCTTGAGCGCGACATAATAGAAATTGACAACATCAGCAAGCTCTTCTGTACTGACACCATAATAATTTTTCTTGTAACCGAGTGCATTGATTCCCACAGGATTATATTTCTCATTGTCATTGTCAATATATGCAGCCATGACGCCTACACTTACAATCATTGAGCATGCTAATGTTCCCATAACTTTTGGTGCAACCCCTCCTGATTTGCCAAGCATTATCGGGCATGTGGCCATCGCATTGAGTTCATCAGTATATTCCGAATTGGTGTGGATGAAACTCTCGTCAAGATCGTCTGCAAGATCAACAGCAAATAGCTGGAATGTGCTTGACTGCATAATCTTTGGATTCATGTAAAATTCGCCAACCTCTTTTGCCCTGGCCAGGATATCTTCTTTTTGCGTTGGAGCCATGTTTTTAAGTATTTTCATGGATTTTTTAATCTGCTCTTCCATAGCCGCTTTTGTCCATTGTGTCCCTTGATTTTGTATAACATCTCCGTATATATTCCTGTATCTCATTTTCTGTAGCTCAGACATCTGTCCCTTTCCGCTTTTACTGTTGATGAATTTAACATAGCTTTCCATCTCTTCAGCAATAAGTTTATTTTCTTCTGCAGTTAATTTTCCTGCCATCTTTGTCTCTATCTCTTCAATCACTTCCTCTTCGAACTGATCTAGCAGAGTCGCATCCTTTTTCATCACATATTCAAATGTCTTTTCTGTAACAATATGATTTAATTCTTCTATTTCAGCTTCTTCAAGATTTTTTCCGAATTTTTTCAGGACATAGTTGACTGAGTGGTCACTCGCCTTCAATACATTGCGGTATTGTTTAATCATTAACGCAGGACTTTCTCTAAATAATAAGGATGGTATCTTCTTTATAACATTCTTTAT
>JAGLUQ010000162.1 GCA_023134675.1 Candidatus Aenigmatarchaeota archaeon
TGATAGATGATTTCAAAAATGGTAAGATTGAGGTTCAGCCAGGGCTTACTCCAGATGAGACTCTTGAAGGCCTTATACTTGGCGAGCTTTATGAGGTTGTCAACAAGAGCCAGAACCTGATTGCAAAAGAAGTAAAAGAGAGTGATGCTCTCATAATGGCAAAGACCGGTGCGAGAGGAAGCATACAGAACCTTACTTTTATGGCAGGCATCATTGGTCCTGAGACTGTACAGGGGCATAGGATATTCAGGGGATATAAGGGAAGGACTTTACCTCATTATAAGAAAGGCGACCTGTCAGCTGAAGCTCATGGTTTTGTAAGGTCATGCTATAAGAAAGGGCTGTCGCCTACTGAGTTCTTTTTTGAGGCTATGAAAGGCCGTGAAGGTATAATGGACTCTTCGCTTAAGACAAGGATATCCGGCTATATGCAGAGGCGTCTTGTAAATGCGCTGCAGGATATAATAGTGGCAAAAGATAATAGTGCAAGAGACAGTGTTGGAGGAGTAATCCAGTTTGTTGCCGGTGAAGATGGTGTGGATCCTGCAAAAAGCGATGGGGGCAAATTGCTCAATATCTGAGGTTGGTGTGATTATTATGGATGAATCTGTTATTCAGAATGTTTTGGGGCTCTATGAGGAGAAAATAGACAGCCTTGATATCAGTCCAAAGGAAAAGACAGCTTTGAAGCTTTCTCTAAAGGACAGATATGCAAAGATGCGATATGATCCAGGTGATGCTGTAGGTGTCATTGCTGCTCAGTCTATATCTGAGCCTGCGACCCAGACAACTCTTAGATCGTATCATAGAGCAGCCGGTGTAGGTCTTAACATAACCCAGGGTCTTCCGAGAATACTTGAGATATTTGATGCGAGAAAGGTGCCTGTGACACCTTCTATGAAGATATACCTTCAGAAGGAATTCAATGTTAAGAATAAAGCAGTTGAGATTGCATCAAGCATAAAAGAGACTGACCTGAAGCATATAATGGTTATGGATTCTCTTGATCTTGGCAACATGGCTCTTGAGGTCGAGCTTGATAAGGATATTATAAAACAATTTAATATAATTCCTGATAAGATTATCTCTGCTGTGAAGAGAAAAGTCAAGAATGTCAATGCTACTGTTGACGGCAATAAGCTTATCTTTGAGATAAACAAGGATAAGGTCACGATAAAGGATTTGCAGGCGTTGAGATTTAAGCTGAGAGATGTCCATGTAAAAGGTATAAAAGGCATAACTCATTGCATTGTAGAGAAAGTGGGTGATGAGTATGTGCTGTATACGCTTGGGTCTAATCTTATGAAAGTTTCAAAGATAGAGGGGATAGACACATCCAGATTATGTTCCAACAACATATTTGAGATTGCTGAAGTGCTTGGAATAGAAGCTGCAAGGAATACTCTTGTTATGGAAATCATAGAGACGCTACGGGCACAGGGTGTGGACACTGATGTGAGGCATCTTCTGCTTGTCGCAGATGCGATGACACAGTCAGGAGAGATACAGCCTATAGGAAGATACGGCCTTAGCGGTTCAAAATCATCTGTTCTTGCAAGAGCTAATTTCGAAGAGACGATAAGGCATCTGACTGACGCGGCCGTGTATGGTCTTTCAGATGAGCTTAACGGCATAGTAGAGAATGTCATGATAGGCAAGACTGCGAAAGTCGGGACAGGCCTTATTGATATTGCAATGAAGACACAGAAGAAGGAAAAACCAAAAAAAACGGCTGAAACAAAAGAATGATGGTGATATTTATGGATACTGCAGCAAAAATAAAGAAAGCAGAGGTAGACGGACTGCTTGTTATAGGAGCTAAAAGCGTCGTTTCAAGGATTCGTCTTGGCGGCCTTGACAGTGTGATAGTGTCATCCAACTGTCCTGCATCGCTTAAAGATGACATTTTGCATTCATCTAAGCTTTCAGAGATTCCAGTGATTGATTTTGAAGATGACAGCAGCGGTCTTGGTGAATTATGCAAGAAACCATTTACTATCGCTGTGCTGGGCATCCTGAAAAAGGATGCATAATATTTTGTTGAGATCAGATGAAACCTCTTGATACGCAGACTATAAGAGATATCGTGCAGTTTGAGAAGCTTTCAAATTGCCAGGTGTTTGACAGCATATTTGATGAAGATACGCTTTATCTTGTCGTGAGGTCACAGAACATCTATAACCTTATCGGAAAAGATGGGGAGAACATAAAGCGTATAAGCGGTCAGGTGGGGAAGAGCCTTAAGGTGTTCCAGCATTCCAATGATCCTGTAAGGTTCGCGGGTAATATGCTTCAGAGAAGAGCAAAAAAAATAGAGGTTCAGGAAACAGATGGCGCCAAGATACTTAAGGTATGGGTGCTTCCTAAAGACAAGCGTCTTGTGATTGGCAGGAAAGGAAACAATATAAAGATTATGGGCGAATTCCTTAAAAGACATTTTCAGATAACCGGGATTGATATTGTCGACTCCCGATAGAAAGCTTTAAGAAACAATATGATAAAGGTGTTAAGATGCCAGGATTATACAGTTCACGAAATCTGGAAGCCAAGAGAAAGAAATCCAGGTGGCAGGATATAAAATACAAGCGAAGGGTGCTTGGACTGAAGGTAAAGAAAGACCCTCTCAAAGGCAGCCCTCAGGCTAAAGCCATAGTACTTGAGAAAAGGCAGATGGAAGCTAAGCAGCCTAATTCGGCCATGAGGAAATGCGTGCGTATCCAGCTCATAAAGAACGG
>JAGLUQ010000163.1 GCA_023134675.1 Candidatus Aenigmatarchaeota archaeon
AAAATTACAGAAAAAGATATAGAAGCGCTTGAGGACTTTCTTTCAAAAGAGAACATAAAAGATATACCCAAATCCAAATGACACAAAAGTTCTCTAGCATACCTCTTAACTCTTTTTCAGAAATACAATAAAGATATAAAACTTGCCAATGATAAATATAGACATTGATTCTTATGGACCCAAAACAGATTGAAGCTTTAATTGAAGCCCGCGACGAAGGAAAATCCTTCACTGAACTGTCACTAAAATATGATATACCAAGATCAGAGATAAAAAAAGTCCTGGCCGACAAGATGGGTGACAGATTATATACCTTTGACATAATATACAAAACAGACAATGGCGAAAGGATACAGAAGATAATACAGGAACGTATCCTTGAAATTCTCGCAGAATATCATCCGGACATACAGATACCATCCACCAGCCAGAAATTCATAAAGATACACGAAGGCGATCTTGACTGCTGCATCGGCCTGAATATTATGGCAACATACTATGACACAGTTGTCAAGTCCTTATGGAAATACAAAAAATACCATACACAGGTCAAAGAGCTCGTAATAATTCTCATCTCAAGAAGGATAAGCAAGGATAGACTGGATGAACTGCTCAGAGACAAGCCTGAGAATGTCAAAATCATACCCTATACAGAAACAGCATTACTGGAAAAGCTCAGGAAAAAGCTTATGCAGAAACAGGGAAAAAAATAAGATGCTTTTAAAGCATCCTTTACTCTATATTGCTCCAGATCATATCGAACATAGAGACAGCGAAATCTTTAGTCAGATGGTTGCTCTGTGTCCAGAAACCGGTCTGCTGGCTCTCATGAACAGTACTGTCATCTGTAAGCCCTAAAAGAAGCTGGCCTTCATCAGATATGACCATCTTGCATACAGGTGGCTTATGCCCAAGCTTGTTTATATCTCTTATATCAGCCACTTTGCCTAATGCTTCTATCTCTTTTTTGTTGGAATCAGTAAACGGCAGAGCTATTTTTATGCTGATACCTCTGTTTTTAGCCTTGGACAGCAAAGACATGTTCTTCTTCCACATATCTTTGATGCCGTCCTCAGTAGTAAGGATAAGAATGCTTGATTCAGTATTCTTTATTATATTATTAAGCTGCATGGTGATAGAATAGCTCCCCTTGAATGAGCCGGACATGTCGGATGGCTCTATGACAGAGACACCGTTTGAGTATAAGCTGCTCAGCTCAGTTATTGCATTACTTTCAGAAAACTGGTTAATGCGCATCACATTTCTGGAATACTTGTCTTTAATGATATCTTTTGTCTTGTCCAGCGCGATTGACGGCTCGACAGCAACATATTTAATCGGTTTTGCATGCTGCACGACAGCAAACCCTTTCTCTGCAAGGCTTTCAAGAACATCATACGCCCTTGATCTTGGAACTGAAGCAAGCTCTGCAAGTTCTCCGGCAGTGCCTACGCTTTTCGCAAGAAGCGCTATATATATCTTTCTCTCGTAAAGATTAAGTCCGATTGTCTTTAGAGCATCTGTCGTCTTCTGGCTTATCATATCAAGTTCACCTTGTGATGTTATTTACATTATATAATCTTTATAAATGTTTTGGGTAGTTGTTACACTCCGGGGGTTAAACACAAACTTAAGTTTATGTAAAAGAATATCTTTATAATTATTATTACTATTTCTACAACAATCCAACTAAAAATAGAAAATTAAAAGAAATATAAAGAAAAAGAAAAGAATCACTTCTTCTTTCCCTGAAATGATTCAAGAATCTCTAAAGGCAATGCAAAAACAATAGTATTGTTCTGATCAGAAGCTATGTCATTCAAGGTCTGTAATGTCCGAAGATGAAGAGCACCCTTGTTTCCGGCAAGAGTTTTTGCAGCTTTGGAAAGGTTTACAGATGCGATTGTCTCACCCTCAGCCTTTATTATCACAGCCCGTTTTTCTCTTTCAGCTTCAGCTTCCTTTGCGATAACCCTTTTCATATCAGACGGAAGAAGTATGTCCTTCAGCTCAACACTATTGACTTTTATGCCCCATGGGTCAGACGCCTTATCGACAATCTCCTTTATTCTTAAAGACACACTCTCTCTTTCTGAAAGAAGCCTGTCAAGCGTTGTCTCTCCGACAATATCCCTCATTGTTGTCTGCGCAAGCTGGCTTATTGCGAACTTGAAATCCTCAACCTCTATTATCACATTTTTAGCATCACTGACCTTATAATACAGCACAGCATTCACATTCACAGACACATTATCTTTTGTCATCGCATCCTGGCTGGGCACATCAACAGCTTTGACACGAAGATCCACTCTCTGCATCGTATCAATCATAGGGATTATGTACCTGAGTCCTGGATTGACGACACCGGAATAGTTTCCGAGCCTGAACCTTACACCTCGCTCATACTCGTTCATCACTTTATAGCCTGTCAAAGCAAATAGGATGAAAGGTACAAGAATATATGTGGCAATTTCCATAATATCACTTATATTATCTTTGGTGCATCATTTATTTATAATTTAAAGACGAAACAAAAATAAAACTTAAATCACAGAATCTTGCCTGATTATATAAGAGTTTTGCACCAAACAATAGAAAACTATATAAACTCCGAAAGACAATATATTAAAGTCCTAACTAAATATACCCCTTTACTATATTGAATTATTAGGACTGATACCCTGGAT
>JAGLUQ010000164.1 GCA_023134675.1 Candidatus Aenigmatarchaeota archaeon
TCACAAAGACAGTATCCAACTCAACAACCCTTGATGTCATCTGGCTTGATGTGACAATAGACCCTGCCTTGTCTGATATAGGCGTGACATCCTCTTCAGGCTTCTCAAAGACAGTCACAGCCATAGGTGATGTCAGATACAGCGAAGACATGACAAACATATCTGTTATAGAAAACACAGACATAACATGCTTCATAAAAGACCATCTCAGCTGGAACAAGACAATAACAGGAGGTAAGGTTGACAGCGAAGGCAAATACTCCTGCGTATTCTCTTCAGGCCTGAACCACACAGGCAAATATACTGTCAAGATATCTGCAAGCAAGAGCATAGACTCAAAAACAGTCAAAGGATATAAACAGCAGACATTCAGGATAATAGACACATCAGGCGGTGATGATTCAGGTTCATCCAGCACTTCACCTGGCAGTATATCACCCTCAAACACAACACCCACCGAGACCACCGCAAACCTCAACTTCAGCTTTGAGAATACAATAGGGATTGAGCAGGGTTCAGGCAAAGAGATAACAATAATGATCACGAACAACAGGGACGACACGCTCCACAATCTTACCCTGTCTCTTTCAGGCGTGGACTGGACAGCCTGGTATGTAATCACAAGCCCGGATATATCAAGCCTGTCTCCGGGAGCATCAGGAGAGTTCAGGATAAACATATCAGTTCCTGAAAATGCAGAAATATCAGATCATACTATAGAGGCAAAGGTGACAGCGTCAGAATCTGTAATTGACGACGCCATATCCTTCACGATATCTGTGTCAGCCTCAGAGAAGACAGTAAATGATACGCGTGATAAGATTCTTGAGATAGAGATCATGCTCGCAGGATACAATGATCGCCTGAACGACCTTTTCACAGAATTTTCAGATCAGGGCATCATGCAGAAGCTCCTGAAACCCCTGAACGGTACAAGAATAGGCGAAGCCAAAGAGATGCTTCTGGAAGCGAAGAAACTCATGGTGCAGTCAAAAGAACTGCTGGATGCAGGAGAGACTATAGAGGCATTCAAGGCAAAGAGGCAGGCAGACATCCTTATTGCTGACTTTGAAAATATTCTTGAGGATGAGGAGCAGAAATTGCTTCAGGTCGCAAAGATTCTGAAGATTCTGGCAGTCATAATAATCTTCTTGACAGCTGTATCAGCCCTGGTCGGATATATGCTCCTGCCTCCTATCAAAGATACATATGCGCCCAAAGGCGAGTTCTTCCAGAAAGAGATAAGAAAAAGACCGTTTTTTGAAAAAGTATCAGTCCGGCTGCAGGAGATATTGCAGGGAAACAAGAACAAAAAACACCACAGCTTCATGAAAAAAGACGAAGGCCCGAAAGGCATAAAAAAGATAGACAATCTCCACGACAAGTTCAAAGATTACATGAAAGACGATAATTAAACATTCATCCGCCAAGAATCACCGGCGCGAATTCTATCGTATCTGAATCTTTCACTTCTCTTCCCACCGCATCAATTGTAGCCTCGCCGTTATGATGGATCAGGATATCGCCGTCATCAATCTCTTTTTTCAGCGCGGGGTGTCTTTCATATATCATTCTGAGCGCACTGTCTAAAGAAGACGCATCCTTTGCATCAATCTCTTCCTCATCTTGTCCAGAGAGACTCATTGCAATGTCCGAGCTGTAGATGATTTTCATATACATTATCTCCTTTCTGCCGATAGATACCTTTTAATATTTTACAGTTAAATATTTGTATAGGATTATGTGATTATTATGGGTTTTGTAGAAATGGATGTTGTAGAAAAATATACAAGTGAACCGCAAACTTCTCTGAATTTCTTAGGGGATTATGCCATCAAGTATAGTGATGTATTGGGTACGGGTCTTGCTCTTTTATTGCTTTATACAACGACCTATTGATATATTTTCTTTTGCCCCCTTCTCCAAAAAACCTATATATAACCCCCCAAGCAATAATAATGATATGAAACCCCTCATAGTCATAAACCTAAAGACATACGAGACCGGCACAGGAAAAAAGGCCCTGAACCTCGCAAAGCTTGCCGAAGAGGTCTCAATATCAACAGGATCCAAATTCATCTTCTGCGTCCAGCCAACTGACATCCGGGCAATATCTTCCCAGGTAAAGATACCCATATATGCCCAGCACATAGACCCGATTACATACGGCTCAAACACAGGGTACATCCTTCCTGAATCCGTAAAATCAGCAGGAGCCAAAGGCACGCTTCTCAACCACGCCGAAAGGAAAATTGACCATAAAATCCTAAAAACATCAATATCAATAGCGAAAGATAAAGGCCTGAAAGTCATCGCATGCGCAGATTCAGTAAAAGAGGCAAACCAGATAGCGCATTTCAGCCCCGACTATATAGCGATAGAGCCTCCCGAACTCATAGGCGGAGACATATCAGTATCAACAGCAAAACCGCAGATAATCACAGGAACTATTGATGCAGTAAAAAAAGTAGACCTGAATATAAAAGTCCTGGTCGGAGCAGGCATAAAAACATCACTTGATGTGAAAAAGTCAGTAGAGCTCGGCGCAGCAGGAGTCCTTCTGGCATCCGGCGTCACAAGAGCGAAGAGCCCGAAAAAAGTAATGCAAGACTTGGTGTCATTGGTATGAACGAGCTGAGAAAAGACTACATACTTGACCGCTGGGTCATAATAGCGGCAA
>JAGLUQ010000165.1 GCA_023134675.1 Candidatus Aenigmatarchaeota archaeon
TGAGAGAGAAAAGTCTTGAGCTTTCCGGCATACTTCTTAAGCTGACAAAGAAAGGCGACATGAAGACTGCTGAGGATGTGCTTGACTCAGGCATGGCGCTCAAGAAATTCAGGGAAATTGTAAGGATGCAGGAAGGCAACCCGGACATGAACCTTAAAAACTCTCTTGGGAAAAATATAAAGACTATCAAGGCCAACAGGTCAGGAAAAGTCACAAGAATATACAACAGGAGAATCAGCAGGATTGCAAGGATTGCAGGCGCGCCAAAAGATATTGGTTCAGGAATATATATGCATGTCAAGATAGATAATTTCGTAAACAAAGGCGACCGGCTATTTGACATATATGCTGACAAGAAGTTCAAGCTTGACCATGCTATCAAGATATGTATGGAAAATTTCCCTGTTGATGTCGAGGACAGGGATGATATACTTGTAGAGGAGATATGATGGCTGAGAGAGAAAATATGGCTGCTATCATAATACTTGACGGCATGGGGATAAACCCGAAAAGAGAGGGCAATGCTGTTGCTCTTGCAAAGACTCCTGTGCTTGACAGGATAAGGAAAGAGTATCCTACCTGCCGGCTTGACACATGCGGCGAGGCTGTGGGGCTGCCTAAGGGGACACTCGGAGGGTCTGAGGTAGGGCATGAACATCTTGGTGCGGGACGGATAATCAAGCAGGAACTTTCTATTATAGATGCGAAGATTGAGGACGGATCGTTCTTCAAGAATAAAGTGCTTATCTCTGCAATGAAGAAATCTGCAATGAATGATGAGCCGTTAAATCTTATGGGGCTCCTGTCTGATGCAGGCATACATTCCCATATAAGGCATCTTTTTGTGCTGATGGATATGGCAAAGAAGAACAAGGTAAAAGATGTATATATACATGCATTCCTTGACGGCAGAGATACATCGCCCAAAAGTGCGAAGAAGTATCTTAAGATGCTGGACAGGAAAATAAAAGAGATTGGCCTGGGAAAGATAGCTACTGTCATGGGCAGGTATTATGCTATGGACAGGGACAACAGGTGGGGCAGGGAGCATAAGGCGTATGATGCGATGGTAAACGGCGTCGCATTTGAGACAGACAATATTTATGAAGCGATTGACAACGCGTACAATCATGGCGAGACTGATGAGTTCGTGAAGCCGACAATAATTGTGGATGGCGGGAAAAAGCACATGGTGACTGAAGGAGACTCTATCATATTTTTCAATTTCAGGTCTGACAGGGCAAGGCAGACGACAAGAGCTTTTGTGGGTGGTGAGTTCAAAGGGTTCAGGAGAAAAAAGCTGATAAACCTTCATTTTGTAAGCCTTACACAATATGACAAGGAGATTAAATGTCCTGTGGCTTTTCCGCCAGGCAAGGTGAAGGATACACTGGGGGAGATAATAAGCGATTCCGGGCTGAGGCAGCTTAGGGCTTCTGAGACTGAGAAATATGCGCATGTTACTTTCTTTTTCAACTGCGGGGCTGAAAAGCCTTTTCTGGGCGAGGACAGGCTTCTTGTGCCGTCGCCAAAGGTTGATACATATGACCTTAAGCCTGAGATGTCTGCATTTGAGGTGACAAGGAAGGCGTCAAGGCTTATCAGGAAAAATAATTACAGCCTTGCTGTGGTAAATCTTGCCAACGGAGATATGGTCGGGCATACAGGTAACCTCAAGGCTGCTGTCAGGGCGGTTGAGGTTGTTGATGAGTGTCTGGGGGATATTTTAGGCACTATTGAAAAGGTTGGTGGTACTGCCATAGTACTTGCGGATCATGGCAACTGCGAGAAGATGATAGATTACAGGACCGGCGAAGCTCAGACATCGCATACTATGGACAAGGTGTTCTGCACAATAGTATCTAAAAAAAGATATAAGGTCAAAGATGGTGGATTGTACAATATCGCGCCTACTGTGCTTGAGATTCTTGGCATGAAAAAGCCTAAAGCCATGGCTGATTCTTTGATATCATGATTTTCCGGATACTGCTTCTGCGCCCCAGGATACTTTCTTTTGCTTTATATCTTTGAGGTCTGCCTTTCTGAAATAATTTTCTGCTATTATCGGTCTTGTCTTCATTCTTGTGTATAGATTGTCCTTGACGAACAGGTAATATGCGACAAGGGCTTTGGATATCATGCCCTGCTCAAAAGTGTTATTGACAGAGATTATCTTTCCTCCTTTTTTTGCCACACGGCGCATCTCTTTAAGAAGGGTTGCGATACTATTATCATCAAAAATGTCTATGAGAAAGCAGCTGTATATGATGTCAAATGACTTATCTTTGAATGGGAGGCTGAAAGTGTCGCCTTTTGCGATGTTTTCTATACTGTTCTTTTTTCTTGCCCTCTTTATCATGCCCTGCGAAAGCTCTATGCCGTATGTGTCGCATTCCTGCTTTTTGAAAAACTTTATCTCTTCTCCCAGGCCGAAGCCGATGCACAGGATTCTGTCGCCTTTTTTAGGGTCTGAAAAGGAGACCCCCCTGTGTTTTGGCTTATGATCTATAAGGGATACAAAAGAATAGAAATGAGAAAAAGAGTCGTAGAAAGACTTTATGCCTGAGATATAATCTATTCTTGACATAAAGATAAATTAAAATAGAAAAGATATAAATTGGAAAGGAAAAAGAAAGGGTTT
>JAGLUQ010000166.1 GCA_023134675.1 Candidatus Aenigmatarchaeota archaeon
GGCAAGAAGATTGTCGTGATATTTCCTGACAATGGGTATAAGTATCTGAGCACGTGTTTGTTTGAGGATTGAGAAAATCAGGAAAATTACTGATATATTTTTATATTATCACAAATAGATTCTAGTCATGATTGAAGGACGAGCGATAATTGAAGATATTGATACAGCAAAATCATCTGTTGAGTCACTTGGGGCAAAATCCAAAAACAACTATTCTTTCAAAGACATTATCTTTGTCCCGAAAGCAGAAGAGTATAGCTTAAGCAATGATTTTGTCAGAGTCAGGGTTTACATCAAGACGAATTGGCCGACAAAGAATGTTGTTCTTGTAAGAAAAAATATGGAATGGAAAAATCATGGCAAAATTGACAATGTGGTTCTAAGGGAAGAATTTGACAGCCAAGAAGAGGCATTTGCTTATATTGACAAGAATCTTGGTTCGGATTTTGAAAAAGGATTTGATTATAATAGAGAAGGCTGGGAATATGAACTTGATTCGTGCCGTATATTTATTGAAGATATCAAAGGGTACAGACCGACAATTGAAATTGAGGCAGAAGATGAGGAAGGTCTTAAGATTCTGTTCAATAAAATCGGTGTTCTGGAAATTGTTAAGAATTCTGTGCCCGAGATAATGAGAAAGAAGCTGAAATTCTGATTACATACTGCCTGTCATGTTCCTGAACAATCATATTCATATGACTCTAAGCTTATCTAAGAATATTTGCTAAGGTCTTTTTAGTTGAACTGCCTTTTGAAAGTGATATGAGAGTATTGTACCCTATGTTCTTTAAAGGACCGCTGTGCCTGAATATATTTAGGAGATATTCCTGTGCTTTTTTTGTCCTGAGCAAATCATCAATTCCATCTGTCCTGTATTCTTTGTCAAGTATGAGTCCGGCTATGTCTTTGCCTGAGATTATCGCTGCGTATATTCCTTCAGCAGTGAGGCCTGATGCAAGTCCCGCAGCGTCGCCTGCAAGGTATATTTTTCCAAATTCGTGCCCTTTATAGTCATAAGGTATCTGAGCTGCATATAATTTTAATCCTGAGACATCAATCTCTTTTTTGTTGAGCCACTTGTGAAAATTCTCATTTAGCATTTTGGGCAACCTATCTTTTATGTCAGCATATGCACCTATTGATGTAAATTCTTTGTGAGGAAATATCCAGGCATATCCTGTTGAGAACAAGTCTGCGTCAAGAAAAAATTCCAGGTCACTGAAATTTTTATTGACAAGATAATGGAATGCTATGCCTTTCTTTTCAGTCTTCAGGCCAAGATATTTTCTGACAATTGATAAGCTTCCGTCTGCCCCTACAAGATGTTTGAAAGCAATCTCTTTACCGTCTGCAATTACGAAAGATTCTTTTATTTGGGATACTCTTGTTTCTGTCCTTATCTCTGCTCCTGCTTTTTTTGCTTTGTCAATAAGGTATTGGCTGTATTTTACCCGGTCTATTGTTATTATCTTAGGGCTTTGTCTTAAGAATTCGGTTTTCCTGTCTTTGACAGTTACAGAGACATTATTGAAACCTATTTCATAAATATTGTCGGGTATAAGATCAAATACTTTTTCTGTAATTCCTCCGGCACAGGTTTTATGGCCTATGTTGCTGTCATTGTTTATGGAGTCGCTGTTCTTGTCCAGGACCAGTACAGTCTGTCCTTCATCTGCAAGAATTGTTGCGCATTCCAGACCTGACGGTCCGGCTCCTACAATTACTGTATCATATTGTTGCATAGAAATGTCACATTCACATATTTCCGGTCATACTCTTGAACATCTTTGCCATCGGGCCGCGCTTGAACATCTTTCCGCCCTTGAACTTCTTCATCATCTTCTTTGTCTGGTCATAGTGCTTGATAAAGTCTTTTACTTCTTCGGGTTTCGTGCCTGAGCCTTTGGAGATTCTGTCATATCTTTGGCGGTTGAGGACATCCGGCTTTGACTTCTCCTGCTTTGTCATGGAGTCCAGGATGAATTTCCATTTTACCATCTTCTCTTCCTGAACATCAAGCATGTCTTTTGGAATCTTGACATTTCCCATACCGGGCATCATCTCAAGTATTTTTGAGAAGGAGCCCATCTTTTTTGTGCTTTCAATCTGCTCATAGAAGGCGTTGAGGTCGAAGTCGCCTTTCATGAGATCCATAGCTTTTTCAGGGTCTATCGCTTCTTTTGCTTTTTCTAAAAGAGTTTCAAGGTCGCCCATGCCAAGAAGGCGTGAGACAAATCTTACAGGATCATAGATTTCCAGGTCTTCCGGCTTCTCGCCCATGCCGAGGAATTTTACGTTGACATCTGCTGCGTGGCAGGCTGACAATGCGCCGCCACCTTTTGCCGAGGAGTCCATCTTGGTGACTATGACGCCTGTAAGGCCTACCAGGTCGTTGAATGTGGATGCCTGCTGTTCTGCTGCCTGGCCTATGTCACCGCTTATGACGAGAATCTTCTCGTCCGCATTCAGTATCTTGTCAATATCTTTGAGTTCTTTTGCAAGCTCGCCGTCTATTGCTGAACGGCCTGCCGAGTCCACGATAATTATGTCTTTTTCTTTAAGCTTCCTGAGGCCTTCTTTTACGATCTTTACAGGGTCTTTTTCTTTCGCATCGCCGTAGACCTCTATCTTCACCTG
>JAGLUQ010000167.1 GCA_023134675.1 Candidatus Aenigmatarchaeota archaeon
CAGGGCTCATTTGATAAGCTTCTCAGGACATCGGAAGAGTTCAAAGACATGTGGGAGAAGCAGAGCAAAATAAAGAGAAAATAAAGACACCACCCACAGTGCCCAGCAAACAATAACCAGAACACATAACAAAACCAGTCCATGCTAGAATCAATCATCCTTTTCGCAGTAGCAGGCATCATCGCAGGGATCATCACAGGCCTCACGCCCGGCCTTCACATAAACACGATAGCTATCCTTGCATTAGGCATCTACCGCACAAATGATATAGACCCGCTTCTCCTTAGCTGCTTCATAATAGCTATGAGCACAGCCCATTCCTTTCTTGACTTCATCCCGTCCATCTTCTTCGGCGTCCCCGACCCCGCAACTGCTCTCACAGTGCTTCCCACCCACAAGATGCTGTTCAAGGGAAAAGGATACGAGGCCCTCGCCCTGTCAGTCATCGGCGGCCTTTTCGGCATGGTCATCCTAATCTTTTTCCTGGCAACAATAGCAGGTCTGATAACGCCTGCATACGCAAAGATAAAGCCGATGATACCATACCTTCTCATCCTGGCAATAGCATTCATAATCCTTAAAGGCACAAAGAGAAGAGCATCTTTTTTCATCTTCATCATTTCCGGACTGTTAGGCACCATTGCCCTCAAATCCTACATGATAAACTCAAACTACATCATGTTCCCTCTCTTCGCAGGCCTCTTCGGCATGAGCAACCTGCTGATGAGCTTCGGCAACATCTCAGCAATACCGAAACAGAAGACAGACATTAAAATACGCCTTAAAGGCACATTCAAAAGCTCGATATCAGGATTCGCAGGTGGCCTTGTCGCAGGCATCATCCCGGGTCTCGGCTCTTCCCAGTCAGCAATGCTTATCCAGTATCTGGGAAAGATGAAAGGAGCAAAAAATTTCATAATAGCAGTAGGGACAATAGGCACGATAGACATCATCCTGTCATTCCTTGCCATATACCTGATAGGCAACGCAAGGTCAGGCGTCGCCATAGCAGTTGACGCAATAATAGGGACAATGACCAAAGACACCCTGCAGATATTCATAGGCATAGCATTCCTGTCAGCCGGTCTTGCAGCAGTCCTCACCCTGGATATAGGAAAGGCAGCGACAGGAATAATAGAAAAGATAGACTACAAAAAGACAAGCATCGCAATAATGCTCCTGCTCACAGTGATGACCATAATATTCACAGGCGTGTACGGCCTCATCCTTATGACAGCATCAACATCTTTAGGAATATATACGCAACTGATAGGAGTCAGAAGATCAATTCTGATGGGCTGCCTGATACTGCCGACAATTGTGTTTTTTCTGGGTGTTTGAAATTGACGCAATAAATATCGGATAGGTCTACTTTTAAGATATCCGATATACATAGAAATGGTCATTGCCTTTTCAAAAATGATATAAAACAAATTATTCTTGCATATCTTCTATCTTCTTTCGTATATCTTCAATATCAATATCTTTTATCCTGAAAAGAACTTCCCTGCACTGTACCATAAACTGTGGTGCCTCAGAAATCATCTTTCTTGATTCATCTTCAGATATGTCCCTGTCAGCATAATACTGCGCATCAATCCTCATCCTCATTGAATCTTTCAAAAGCTTCCTGTCTTCAGCATCAAAGTAATCTGAAAGAAATCTGCCCATAAATTCAATTGTACATGAATGTATCTCACATTTCACTCCAATTCTCATAAGTATAGCATAAAGAGCAAAATACATTGTATAATAAGATGAAGAGATTTCCCAATCTATATTGCCATCCAAAGCAGCAGCAGCCTTCAGGGCATCCTCTGATTTTTTAAGATATACTTTGCTGAGATTATCATTAGGTTCAACAAGCTCAATCCCATTTTTTACCTTAAGGCACCATCTAATCTTTTCCATATCCAAACTCCATCACATAAGACACAAATCGCTGCACATCCCATATGAGTATATGATCTTTCTTTACTTCTTCGAGCAGATGGTCTTTTTTCAAAAGACTTTTTTTGAACAGAACAGGCGGATAATTCTTGACATTTATATCAATCTTATATATGGCTGATATCTTTTTTATCTCTTCATGATCATACCTGCCGGCGACAAAGACATCCAGGTCTGAACCTTTTTTTTGTATCCCTTTAGCGTAGCTGCCAAATATTGCGACAGGACCATCACAATAAGGAATAATCTTTTTGGATATCTCCTTTATCAAAGGCTGCCTCTTGTAGAAATCTAATGTCCTCATATGCTCAAGCATAGATATGAAAGATACAATCATCTGGCTATCATCAAGATTTAATGAATAAAGCTTGTTCTTGCCTTGAGTTGTACTTTTAAGTACACTCTGCATCTCAAATTCTCTTAATACATTTGCCACGGATTTCTGGTTCTGGTTCTTCTTCCTTGCGATAATGCTCCCTGTAAAACTGACATCATAGTCTCTGAGGAATCCTTCCAGAACCTGCAATCTCAAACTATCAAGTATCATATTACTTATATAAGTATAGAAATACTTATAAATCTTTCTAAAAATACATCGAATCATTTAAAAAAAGTGTTAAATCTCTGGTTTATCATCCTCACAAACCCGACTTTCAAAAGCTGAGACTTCTCATGATGGACAATCACAG
>JAGLUQ010000168.1 GCA_023134675.1 Candidatus Aenigmatarchaeota archaeon
TACACAAGTTCACCCTGTTCGTATTTTCAGGCAAGCTCGCAAGATATGTCTTTATCGTATTCTTTTTTTCAGCGTGATTGCTGGTTTCGCGTCATCAGAACTGTTTTTTATCATTGTCTCATGAACAAATATATATATGCCCAATACCTATATTTAACAGGTGCATTTTAATGGCAAAATGTCCCCTGATAAATGGGTATTAATAATTTTTTCGCACCAAAAAATTTAATTAAAGATATGTGATGGATATGGAACTGAAACTCTTAAAACCAGAAGATGTACTTGTGCCTTGTGATGTGCCTACTGATATGGTAACTACATATATTAAGAATTTTTTGGGTATGACACATAATACAGGAAGGCTGATGCTGTTTGCAGGGGATCAAAGAATAGAACACGCCAAGGGGAACAAGGATTTCAATGGTGATGATATCGCTCCGGAAGACAACGACCCGGAACATCTCTTTAGGATAGCAAAAGAGGGTGAGATCGGAGTTTTTGCAGCACAGCCTGGTTTAATAACAAGATATGCCATGGACTATAAAGAAGTTCCTTATCTTGTAAAAATGAATTCAAAAACAAATTTTGTAAAAACAGAACAGGATGATCCCTACAGCAGCCTATTGATTGATATAAACGAAATTGTTGAGTTAAAGAATAATGCAGGACTAAACATTCCTGCTGATGGGTACACAGTATATCTTGGAAGTGAATATGAAGACCAGATGATAACTGAATCATCAAATATAATACGGGGTGCGCATAAAAACGGAATGCTTGCTGTTCTTTGGATTTATCCAAGGGGGGTAGCTGTGACTAAGGATGATGAAAAGGACCCTCATTCAATTGCAGGGGCAGCAGGTTATGGTGTTTCTGTAGGTGCAGATTTTGTTAAGCTAAATTATCCTTCAGACTCAAAACCAGAACTCTTTAAAGAAGTGGCAGGTGCTGCGGGAAGAACAGGCGTTGTATTCGCAGGCGGTTCTTCAACTGACCCAAGAGAGTTTTTAGATCGTCTTTACGACCAGATTCATATAAGCGGAGCAACTGGAAATGCGACAGGAAGAAATTTACATCAAAAAGAGCTCGATGAAGCAATCAGAATGTGCAATGCTATATCTGCCCTTACTATATATGACAGTGATGTAGATGCAGCTATGGGTATATACGATGGCGAAATAACTTTAGAAGAACTCAAGTAGTAGTATAAGAGCTTAAACCCAGCCTTAATCAAAACTTATTGCCCCCAACAGGGCATTTCTTTTTTATTTTTCTAAGAACTTTCTTTTCTTCTTCCAACCTTTCAGAACATAGGCGTCCATTCATTATCATTCTTCTTCTTCGGAACCTGTTCTTTCTTCTGATCAAATCCAAGCATCCTGTTGAATGCATCATCTTTGGCCGCATCATCACTGTTTGGCTTCGGTTCAGGAGGTCTTGGATTATTCTCTTCAGGCACCCTTGACATGCCGGAATTTCCGTTAACATCAGCATCAGACCTTCCAAAATTCCCAAAACCAGACGCCACAGGTTCAGGAACACTCTCCCTTTCAGGAAGCCTTTCAGGAAGTGGTTGAACTTCTTCCCTTCTCATCTCAGGCTCAAAAGAGCTCTGCACAGGAGGTGGTGTAGGTGTAGGTGGAGCACTTTCCTCAGCATTTCCTCCGCCGAACATAGAGAATATAGATGGTTTTTCCTCTTTTTCAGGCACATCTTCTTTCGTATACTGCTCTTCATACACATCCATTGCCCGCTTTTTAAGTTTTGCGAGCTTGCTTGTGGAAGCAGAAGAGTCGGAACTGAAAAGATGGCCGTATTTTCCGTTAGGCGCAGATGCTTGAGGTTTTTGTGAAGATGCCGTATCTCCGGAGCCGCCCCATGCCTTGACAGGTATCTCAACCTCTCCCGGGCGAATATTCTTTCGCCTGTCCATTATCCTTCTGTACCTGTCTTTCTTGTCCTCTTTCTTCCCTGAAAAAAGCGAATCATATCTTTTGTCAGGATTCTCAGGATCTGAAGCATATCTGTCTCGACCAGTTCTGCTCCTGTATCTTGATGTCCCCCCACGCTTAACAGTGCCTTTAGATGATATGCCTGCATAAGCTTTTCTGCCTCTTCTTCTCTTCTTGTCAACCGCAAATGCGATTATGGCAACACCTGCAATTATCATTAATATGAAGATAAAATATTCAATCATATGACATATAATTGTTCCAATGGATATTTAATGGTTTTTGTCCAATTTTGGACAAGGTGATACTTTGAACAGACTTCTGATTACTGAAATAACAGACACGGACGCCTTAAATATTCTGAAAAATACAAACCAGTTCGACATATCTGCTGAAGATACCATGTCAGAGGAAAATCTTCTCAAAAACATAGGAAAATACGATGCAATAATGGTGCGTACATATACAATAATCACAAAAGAAGTCATAGATGCAGCAAAGAACCTCAAGCTAATAGTCCGTGCAGGAGTCGGCCTGGACAATATTGATGTTAAATACGCAAAAGAGAAAGGGATAGAAGTCAGGAACACGCCAAAAGCGAATTACCTGTCTGTCGCAGAGCATGTGATAGCTCTCATGCAGTCCCTTCTTAGAAACATACCTCAGGCAGACAGA
>JAGLUQ010000169.1 GCA_023134675.1 Candidatus Aenigmatarchaeota archaeon
TCATAGAATGTCTTCAGGTCAGGATACTTGGAAAAATTAAATTTATCTGCAGGAATAAGTTCACCGGAAGTATCAAGTATATACCATTTTGACTTCAGCTTATCCTCATTTTTGACAGCCTCATTCTCCTCTTCCTTCTTGATGGTCGAACCGACAACAATGTCACGGCTCAGCTCGGATAAAGGATGCCCCTTACACTTAATATTAAACGATTTATACCACCCGAAAGGCGCCCTTGACACTGTATACCCTTTCTTGGAAAGAATATCTTCAGATAATTTCATGACCTTAAGCGCCGAATCCGGCTTTGATGGTGTTGTAGTAAGATGCACCCATGGATAGATAACTATGTTTTTTGTCTTGACCTGCTCGGCGACAGATATGACTTCCTCTGCAAATCTTTCAGCAATTCCGGTAGTGTCTGTCTCATCATTCTTTTCTACGGCCGACATGGCGACCAGGCAGTCCTCAACCCTGTGTTTCTTGACATCAATCTCTTCAGGTTTCTTGACTGCTTTCTTCTTTGCCTCAAACTCGATAAAATCCGAGTGCAGCAGTATTGTCTTCATTTCAAAAGCCTCCAATCTAAGTAAATATTATTGTAACTTACAGCTATAATTCTAGAACAAGAGTTTAATAAGTTTGCTTTTTTATCGCAGAGTAAGGCATCCACCCATAATCATACACCTGTTATAAATGATTGGTCTATCTTTAAATGTGTTTTTATTGGCTGGCTAAAATCTCTTGAACAGACAAGTTAGAAATTTCAGAAATTAAATTAATCTGATTTTCAAAATGACTGATAAGCTTACTTTTCTTAAGCCCTGCACCATCAACATCAACATTTCTTGATTCAAAATATTGTTCAGTATTATCTGATATGCTCAAAGAATCAAAAACATCCTCATGAAACATATCCAAAGCATCAATCCAAGTCTTGCAGTAATTAATTATCTGGATAGGCTCCAACAAAACCGTCCTTATATCTTTTGATATCTCGGTTTTTCCTTCAGACTGATCAATCATATCAACAAGTTTTACATTATAAAATGATGGCATCCCTTTAGTATAACATTCTGCAAGAACATTACCCTCATTACTTTCAAACAACCTTGACCTTTGCGGATTCATGCAATGCACCACATACATATCATCAAATTTTGCACCTAACCATATCTCTAAATTGTAATCACCCAGGTGTTGATCGGGTATCATAAATTTCATACCATTACTATGCTCAAGAATATATCCTGGTTTTGAATAAAGAAATTCTTTTATTCTAATAAAACCACTTCTTTTAGGCAAATAAAACCAATCAATAGGTTCTTCAACTCTTTTCCACATAGATAAAACCCAAAAAACAATCACAATAATCTTGACCTTTTCACTAAATCAGACAATTGAATATAATTGCGATATTCAACACTATTCGGATCATTTAATATTTCAAGATTAACTTCAGGGCCTACGACTAACACCTTATGTGTCTGGTACATCGCTTCAACAGAACCTTTATCCCACCACCCGTCAATATGACCTACAAGATATTCAGGCTTATGGAACGGAACCTTTCCGGGACTAAGATATTTCCCCACATCAGAACTGGAACTTCTTATCTGGACAAGCTTATCTCCTTCAAAATCCCATCCTCGCCTAAAAAACACATTCCTTACAGCAATGTCCTGGATATGTGTAGAATCAGTCTCCTGGATGGTATAATCACGACCGGATGCCACATTTGATTCATTATCATCATAGACATCATATGCAATAGATCTTAGCTCTTCCCATATCTCCTTTCTCTTAAAAGAATCAGCAAGATATGCATCTTCATATAATTTACATACTTTATCATAAGGTATTATTTCACCATTCCAGATCCAGCCGATCCCCCAGTTATCAGCCCCATATGTAGCATCATATCTCTTGAATATCTCATCTCTCTTATCAGCAAAAGAACCAGGCCTTAAGATAGGTTTCCATCCTGATGATTCTATATCTTTTGTCCATAGACAATGGGAAACTGCTTTATCCTGCATATAACCTTATAGTATAGCAAAAATTATAAATCTAAAGTAAGATTAGACTAAGTCAACATGCTGTCCTTTTAAATCCGACAAATAATAGCCACAAATAATCCAATAAAATCTAAACGAAATAGAAAAAAGAAAATCAAGATAATGTCTGCTCATATTTACTTCCTTTATTATCGCTACTGTCAAACATCGATAATTTAACATCCAACGGACCATATCTTTGATTCTTATATTTCTGCGCAACAGATAAGATTTCTTCCATTATAATCTCTTTTACACCATCTACCGAAATATCATCAGATGAGTTGCCAAACATACCTATAAACATATCAGCATATAATGTCCCATGCATTGGTTTGCGAAACAAAGCTGCACCTACCAGATGTCCTTCTTTTTCCAATAGAATATATGTTGAGTTATATACATTGTACCTTGCATATACATCATCACTGACCGTTTTTGAATAGACACCCCAAAGACTGTTAAGATATGTCTGTTCAGGTAGCACTTCACTATCTTTGCCTTTATTCGTAGAGAACAGCCAGACTCTTTTTTTTGA
>JAGLUQ010000017.1 GCA_023134675.1 Candidatus Aenigmatarchaeota archaeon
TTTGATGCTGACGGCATATGTGCAGGTTCTATAGCCTATCACACTCTTAAACTGTTGGGCAAGGATTTTGATATCGAGTTTGTCAAGCAGCTTGAAGAGGATGAGCTCAAGAGAATATCTTTGATAGAAGCAGACCTTTTTCTTTTTACTGATCTTGGGAGCGGACAGCTTGACAATATAAAGAAGTATATTCCTGACAAGGTTATTGTCATAGCTGACCATCATGAGCCGCAGGGTGATTCATGGGACAATCTGTATCACCTGAACTGCCATATGGCAGGGCTTGACGGCAAAGATGAGATAAGCGGTGCAGGCGTGACATATTTTCTTATGAAGCATATGACTGACAAGGTCTCCAGCATGATATACCTGGCCCTTGTAGGCGCTGCAGGAGATGTACAGAAAAAAGACGGTGTATTCAAGTCAGTAAACAATCATCTTCTTGAAGAAGCATTGAAGATAGATGCGATAACAATCAAGAAAGGCCTGCGGCTTTTTGGAAGATCTACGAGACCTCTTCATCGCGTGCTGCGTTATGCAAATGAGATTGATCTTCCTTTCGCGGATGATGAGAGCAAGTGTATACAGTTCCTGTCCAATCTTGGCATACCTATGAAAAATGGTAACAATGACTGGATAACATTGAGCGATCTTACGGGCGAGCAGGAAAAGAAGCTTGCGACGGCCATAATCATGAATTCTGACGTGACATCCAACAAGAAAAATATTGTGGGCAATGTCTTTATAATACCTACAAAGCATGAGATTAGGGAGTTTGCTACGATGCTTAATTCATGCGGCAGGATGGGCAGGTCTATTGAAGGGCTCAAGCTATGCCTTGGCATGACTGATAATATAGAGGACATACAGAAACAATACAAGAGGAAGATTGCCACTTATCTGAATCTTGTGAAGAAAGACAGCAGCATGATACGAAAGACTGAATATGTATCATATATTGTGGCAAAAGACAGGATAGAGGATAATTTCATAGGTACGATACTTTCCATACTGTCAAATTCGTATTTTGATTCAAAGATATGCTTCGCTTTCGCCAACAGCTCAAACGGCGTAAAGGTCTCGAGCAGGGCTGACAGGTCTATGGAAGGGAAGATAAACCTGAAAGAGATTGTAGGCATGGTTGTTGAAGTGACAGGCGGTGAGGGCGGAGGGCATTCGCTCGCGTCAGGGGCTAAGATACCTGCCGGCACTGAGGAGCTTTTCATATCTGAGGTGGAAAAACACATTATGGAGCAGATGCGGGATGCATGAACAGAATTGTGCTGCTACGCTCTCTTTAAAAAAGGTTTATAAAGATATATGCTGAACTATTGGCATCATTTCTTATATGATAAACAGTTTATGGTGAAACAATGGCACGAAAGACAACAGGCGTTAAGAAAAAGAAGCAGAAATCATGGTATACTATAGTCTCCCCTAAAGTGTTTGGGGAAAAGACAGTATCTGAGACACCATCTATTGATTCTAAGAATGTCGTCGGCAGGAAGATTAATGTAACACTGAGCGACCTTACCGGGGATTTCAAGCATTTCCATACGGTTGTGACTTTGAAGGTCAAGGAAGTCAAGGACTTAAAGGCATACACAGAATATAACGGGCAGTCCCTCATAAGCGACAAGATAGCAAGGATGGTCAGCAGGTGGAAATCCAGGATTGATGCGGTAGAAGATGTAGACACTAAAGATGGTCATAAGCTTCGAGTGAAAAGCATTGTCATAACAAGAAAGCGCGTCAACACGACAATCAAGTCTGAAATAAGGAAAAAAGTCTTTGAGGAGACAAGGAATTACTGCAAGGGAAAAGATCTTGAATCTATCATAAATGACATTTTCTCAAACAAGATGCAGAGGCATATATTCCAGTCGGCTAAAAGCATATATCCTCTCCAGTCTGTGGAGATCAGGAAGACTGAAGTTCTTAAATAGATTTTTTTTATCTTCTCTTTTTATTCTTATTTTCTATTAGAATTTCATATTTAGCTATCATCAGAGCTCCAAAACCCAGTACTAGGCTTATGAACTTTGCGAGACCGCCTACATAGGGCAGAATGAAAATTATCTTGAGCATAACAATACCTATGATAAGGCTTAGGAGTACAGATTTTTTCTCTGTCTTGCTTCTATTCAGAATCTTCTGTCCAAGAGCGATGCCTACAAATATTGTTGATACATATAGTCCTATAATGTATAGCGCAAACATGATGAGAGAAAGCGGTATACCTATTATTGTAAATATTATAAGGAGTGATACAATCGGAATCATTATCAGGCCTGTGAATCCAAAAAGTAGGGATGTCAATGTCTTTGTCCTGATTGTCTTTTCTGTCTTATTAACAAATCCCGGCATGATGAGTATCATCAGAAGGCCTATAAGGATAAGTGAGAGTATGCTCCACATAGAACTCTTGATTGATTCGATATATGTCTTCCGGATTTCTGTCTTTTCAGTATAGATTATATCCCCTTTTATTGAGTCCATGTTCACGATGTTTGCTTCCTGCGGGCCTGTGTAGTTCAGGTTGCCGTCTATTGCTGATGATTCCTGTATTGTCAGGCTTTCGCTTTTTATTGTTGCGTTGCCGCCGATGTCTCCTGTAATTGTCACAATCACGCCGGATATATCCACATCGCGCCCTATTGTTCCATGTATATTTATTAATTCCCCTGCAAATCTAACATCTCTTTTAAATTCTGTGTCTTCGTGTATTGTGATGCTTTCACCTAAAATTATTCCGTTGTCCGGATTAGGTCCGTCTATGTTTACATACTGTCCAAGTGCGAAGATGTCATCCTTGATCTTGCCTTTAAGATTTATGTCTTGCCCTATGATTATTATGTCGCCGTCTATTTCGCCTTCTATAATTATTGTTGAGCTGAAAGCTATGACATCGCCTTTGACATGGCCTCTTATGTTTAGATTTTCGCCAATCATGATAAGGTCGTCATCTATGATTTCTCCTTCTTCGATTAATATATAATCTTCTGTTATGACTTTTGTGGCGTATGCTGCCGGGGCTGATATGGATATGATTAAGATTGACATCAGCAATGCGGACAAGAGCAGTTGTTTCATGACAGATATACACCTTATGTTTTTGTATATATTATATGGTTTTTAATGTATAAAAAAGGTTAGGGTTCCTGAAATATTTTAAAAAGTTTTTGGAGCAATTATTATTATGGCAGAACTGATTTCCGGTGTAGTAGAGCTTGAGAAGACTTATCTTGCAAAATATATTCCTTCGGGCCTTGAAGGGTGCAGGTCAAAAGAGATTATTGATATTTATCTCCCGGGGTCGAGTACACATCCTTCATTAAGATTAAGGAAAGACGGCAGCAAATATGAGATGACAAAGAAAGAGCTTGCTAACGAAGGCGATGCGTCGCATATGATTGAGCAGACCATCGTGCTTACTGAGACAGAATTCAATGAGCTTGCGAAGCTTGACGGTAAGAAAGTGCATAAGATAAGGTATCTTTATCCGTGCAATGGCAGGACTGCTGAGATTGATGTGTTTCAGGGTGCTTTGGAAGGTCTTGTCGTCGTGGATTTTGAGTTTGATGCTGTTGAAGATAAGGATTCCTTCAATATGCCTGATTTTTGCATGGCTGATGTGACGCAGGATGTATTCATCGCAGGCGGGATGCTGTGCGGGAAGAAATATGAGGATATTGAGGATGATCTTGCGAGGTTCGGATACAAGAAGCTGAGTGTTAACTGAATCTTTTTTTCTCCTAAAAAATCTATTTATATGGTGAAACAGAATATAATGATAGATAGGCATGTCATTTTCGCATTCTGAGGACAAGAACCTGATGGTCGCCATACGGCTGATGCAGCTGATGATAGATTCCGGGGCAAGCATAGAAGAGACTATGAGAGCTATAGCTGACGAGAAACTTGGGAAGATATCAAGGATATTTGATGATGTGCTGAAAGAATCCATGTCCGGCTCATATATCAGCGATGAGATTGAGAAGCAGATGCATAAAGTACATTCAAAGCAGTTCAGGAAAGTTCTGTCTATACTCCTTATGAGCCTTAAGGAAGGGCTGCCTGTCAAGGAGAGCTTCAAGAACCTTGCAGATACGCTTGAGCGGGAAGAGAAGCTGAGCCGAAAAGGCCTTTTGAAAAAGGTGACTCTTGCGTCTGATGTGCTTACATATATATCTGTGCTGGCTGTAGTGACAATCATATTTTTTCTTATGGGAAGCATGATGCAGTACGGGCCTTTTTCTATAACGATAATATCAGATGAACTTGTCAGAGGAGTGCTTATGTTCTGCGTATTCGCATCTCTTCTTGTGACGGTGTATATCAGACTGCAGGAGGGCGGGCATCATGATTGAAATATATATTTTTGTCGGCATTACTTTCGCTTATGCCCTGAAGTCGTATATATCTTCCCGGAGCATGGCTTTTGACAGGTCTGTCTTTGAGAGCGCTGAGATGATATCTGACAGGCTGCAGGACGGTCATTCTCTTGAAAGCTCTGTGAGTGCTATCTCAAGGTCCGACCTGAAATGCCGGGCTGTTTTCAAGCATATGATCGACAGGATTGAGGCGGGTGACAATATGGAACTGGCTGCCTATTCGGCGGGCAGGAAATATGGTACAGGACCCTCAAGATATCTTGCGAAAGTCATAGGTGTCGCAAGCAAGTATAACCAGAACATCTCAGAGATATTTGCCTGTTTCTATAAGGATATGAAATCTGCATATTTTATTGGGCAGGAGCGTAAAAAAGAGCTTTCTACACAGAGCTTTTTAGTCTTTATTCTTGGCGCAGTCCTTCTTCCGGCAACTGTAGTGATGATGTCAAAAATGTTCAGTGTCGAGATTCCTATGTTTATAATCATATATCTTTTTGCGCAGTCATATGTCTCCTCTGTATCAAGCTCTGTCATAACGGGTGATTTAGCTGATTCAATATTTCTTATACCTAAGGCACTTTCCATAACAGCTTTAATTATTGAGTATGGTCTGGGGGTAGGTTTCATATAGAAGGGAAGGACTATACTGCGATAGCGAACTATGGCAATGCAGCTATATACAGGGGTCCCGGCGGCGAGATAGTATACGCGCTCAATGAGATTGTCACTGATGATTATGTGGGCAAGCTTTCCGGCTTTTTTGCAGACGATAACATAGAGGAGATAATGTTTGACGGGGCGCATGAGAGCGTTAAGGTATACCATACCATGTACGGCATGTGCGATACTAATGTGCGCCTTACTCTTGCTGAGGCAACACAGACAGTAGAGGATATTGCGTCTTTCAACGGGAAGAAAGTGTCTTCATACAATCCGCTTCTTGACGGTGTGCTTCCTGACGGGAGCAGGGTGAATGCAGTCCTTCCCCCTATATCTGTCAACGGGCCTGCGATAACTATACGCAAGTTCAAGAAACAGGTGATGAATGCGTGCGACCTTATCAATTCCGGCACATTGTCTGAAGATGCATGCGCATTTCTCTGGTGCTGCATTGACGGTCTCGGGTACAGGCCTGCCAACATATTGTTTGCCGGAGGGACATCGTGCGGGAAGACCACGCTCCTGAATGCTTTGTCTATGTTCATGCCTCACAGGTCAAGGATTGTGACTATTGAGGACACTCCTGAGCTTCGGCTGCCTTTCTCCAACCTTGTCAGGCTTGAGACTTCTTTAGATCCTCCTGTTGATATGGATATGCTTTTAAGGAATACTCTTCGTATGCGTCCTGACAGGATAGTTGTCGGTGAGGTGAGGGGTCCTGAGTGCAAGTCGCTTTTCACGGCGATGAATACAGGCCATGACGGGTGCATGGGCACCATTCATGCTAATACGGCGCGTGAGACTGTTGAGAAAGCTATCAATCCTCCTATGGATGTGCCTCCTGTGATGCTTCGCGCCCTTGACCTTGTCGTCATGGAGCAGAGACTGAATGTAGGCGGGAAGACGTCGCGGAGGATAACTGAGATAAGCGAGATCGGCGGGATGGAGAATGATGTGCCCCGGCTGAATACTATCTATACTTTTGACCAGAATAAGGGTGAGCTGAGGCGTACCGGTGTACCGAGCAAGATACGGACCAAGATTGCAGAGGCCGGCGGCCTGACCCCGAAAGCTTTTGATGAAATCCTTTTGAAAAGGATGTCTGTGCTTTCTAAATTATGTAGGGAGACCCTTGATATTGAGGGGTTTAAGAGGGCTGTTGAGAGGGAAGGCAAGGTCTGAGGGTATTTAGCATTCGCCTATAGTGTAGAAGTCTACGAGAGAGTTTTTGCAGGCCCTGCATGAGTTTGAATATGTTTCTTTTATTGGATTGCATGGCGTGGTTATGCACTGTATGTTGACTGTCGCGCATACCGGCTGATAAATATCTATGCATGCATCAACATTTCTTTGCTCTTCTGTGCAGGCAAACACCTGACCTGTTATGTTCTCGACATATGTGATGTCACCGTCCCTGCATTGTCTCGGGTAGCTTTCCATGACAGGGTTTCCTGCGGCAGCGCATTCGTCAAAATTGGTTATTTTTGGTTTCGGTGCGGAGGATAGGATAGCTATGGCTGCGATTATGAATATTGCTATAAGGATTGTTTTTTTCATGTAAATCTACTTATAATATTTATGTTTGTATTTTTTTATATTCTGTGGTCTGCAGCAGAATCAATCATCTTTATCTAGCCTTATATAAATTCATATTCAAATAATCTTTATGAAACCGGCGATTGTTGTCATTGATATGCAGAATGATTTCTTTGAGGATGAGCCTTTGAAGGGCATTAAGGCATCTCTTGTTGCTAAGATAAATTGCCTTACAGCTTTTGCACGTGATAAGAAAATTCCTGTTATATGGGTTCGTCAGGAGTATAAGGCTGATATGTCTGATATCAATCTTAATGATAAGAAGACAGGTCGTAGGATAACTGTTGAAGGGACACCCGGGGCTGAGATCTTAGATGAGCTGGACAGGTCTGAGGATGAGACTGTCATTGTCAAGAAAAGGTACAGCGCGTTTTTCGGTACTTCGTTTGACAAGGTCATTGATGGCCTGGGGGTTGATACTCTTGTGCTTTGCGGAGTGAATACACATGCCTGTGTCAGGACTACTCTGATTGATGCGTTCCAGCGAGATATTGAAGTGATTGTTGCGAAAGACTGTGTGGGGTCGTGGAATCCTGCGCATCATGATATATCATTGGAGTATTTTGAGAAAAATATGAGTGTCCGGGTTCTTTCTAATAGTGAGATTGAGAAGGTTTTTGGTTGAGTTGTGTTTTTTCTGCAAGAAAAAATCGTGGAGTTACAGTATGACACCGACCTGCTCCGCATCAATCTTTAGAATAAATGATCAGATGCTTATGTTTAGTATCTGGAGTCATAGGAATTCCTGCAAGTTCACCTGATTGTTGAATTTTAGAATTCTGCATATTTGATTTTCTGATAAAGAAGATTTCAACATCATATTTATCTTCAATGAATTTTTTATTTCGATAAGCTAAATTCATACTATTATCCGGAAAAGGTTTTCCATCCGGTTCCTTATCAAGCCATTGTGGGATTTCAAAATCATCGTCAATAAAAACAATAAAATCAAAATCAGAAAATAAGCTGCCTCTAAATCCCGGCGGTTTATATTCCCCAAAAGAATTTTTAACAGATGAACCGATTAATATGATCTTGATAATTTTTTTATCAGGCAAGAATCTTGATTTTATTTTATCAATGGCTTGATCTCTAATATTGTCAATTTCTTCTTTTTGGAAAATCTTTTTCTGAGGTCTTTTTTTCAAATGTTCTTCCATATGTTTATTGGGTTCTATGGTTTTATAAAAACAGAATCAGAGTGCAACATCCCGAAGGGAAGTTTTAGAGTCATCGTATTCACATAATCTTTGATATTCTCCATTCTTTAAAGTCTCTCCTGAGCTTTTCCATTGCTATACTGTAATCTTCACCGTTTTTTCCGTCAACCTGTTCATCATGCCAATCCCAGTAAGGGGGCGAATATGGTATTGACAGTCCAGACAGGATACCAAGCTCCTGAGAGTCAGGTCCGAGAATTTTGAATTTGTTGTCATCTGTTTTTTTATGCTGCAGAAGTTTTGAGCCATCATCTAATGCTTCTATATTCCACAATGTTTCTGTCTGGCCAAGATATGGATAGTTGTCACATCTTGTAATCTCATTTATATCATCAGCTGATTTAAACATGAATATATATGCGCTTAATTCACCATTCTCTGCTGTGAGTTTTCCATATTGTGTATCTCTTGTTTTGTTATTGTTATGTTTTGGGTCCAGAAGCGATATTACTTTGATGTCTCTTCCTTCAAAATCGTTAAGGTAACTGAGATCTAGCATAAAAAGTATTTATTATTAAAAATTTAATAAGCTATCTTTTTCAAGCATTTTCACTTCTTTTTCTTAGAAACAGCTTTCTTCTTTTTCGTCGGGTATTTCTTTGCAGTCACTTTGCCGTCCAATCTTTCAGTATACTTGCATTTCGGGTATCCGCTGCAGCCCAGGAACTTGCCGTAGATGCTGCTTCTGAGAATCAGCTTTGACTTGCATTTTGGACAGTTCTTGACCAGTGTGCCGTTGTTCAGCTCGTCGATCTTTTCCTGCGCCTTCTCGTCCTCAACCTTCTTTGACGGGCATTTGGGGTTGATGCATAACTGCTGGGGCTTCTTGCCTTTATTGATTATGCTTATCAGCGGGAAACCGCACTGTTCGCATTCTTTTTTCAGACTTTTTATCATGCCGTTTTTTGGAAGTGAATATGTGCTCTTGCAGTCCGGGTACTTGTCACAGGCGATGAACCTTCCGAACTTGGATCTTTTCATCATGAGCGTTCCTTCGTCGCAGTTCTTGCACGGGCCTATTGTACTCTCTTCGTTCTGCGTCTCTCGTGTTGCTTTTACAAGTGAGGTTCCAATCTCTTTCTCGTTCTCCTTGTATTTTTTTAGGATGACGGTAAGCTCTTTTTCTGCCTTGTTGATTATATCGTCGCTTGATTCTTTTTCGTGTTCAATATTTTTCATGTGCTTTTCAAATGATCTTGTGAGGTCTTCTGAAATTATTTCAGGACAGTATTTTTCAAGCGTGTCAATTACTGTCAGGCCAAGGTCTGTGACTTCAATCCTCTTTTCCATCAGGTAGTTTCTCTTGTAAAGGTTGTTGATTATTTCTGCGCGTGTGGCTTTTGTTCCAAGGTTTCTTTTTTCAAGTTCTTTTATGATGGATGATTCATTGTATCTGTTTGGAGGTTTTGTCTCCTTGTCAAGAAGCGTGATTTTTTTGTTCTCTACAATCTCGTTGTCTGTCATCTGCGGAAGTGTGATCTCTTCAAGTTTTACATATGGTTCGTAAAGGTCAAACCAGCCGTTTTCTATTGTCCTTTTTCCTTCTGTCTGGAATTTGTGTGTGTTGACGTCAAGGACTATTTTTGAGGACTGGCGTGTGGCAGGGGTTCCGAAAGTTGCAAAGAATCTTTTTACGATAAGGTCATATATCTTTTTGTCTCTTCCTGCAAGGCCTTTAGGCATCTCGCCTGTCGGGTGTATAGGCGGATGCGCGTCATCTGTCTTCTTGCCGTTGTTGGGTGTGAGTTTTGCCAGTGAAAGAAGATGTTTTGCCTTATCTGTGTATTCCTTGTTCCTGGACAGTTTTTCAAGTATTTCTCTGAAACCCAGCTTTTCCGATAACTGCTGCGAGCTTGTTCGCGGGTATGAGATGACTGCTGCCTCGTACAGTTTCTGCGCTATCTGCTGCGTGTCTCTTGGAACTATGCTGAACAGCTTGTGCGCCTCAACCTGGAGATCTGTAAGGTTGAATGGTGTAGGAGGTTTCTGTTTGTAATTCTTATTGATCTGCTCTATAACTTTTGCGTCTTTTCCGGTTGTTTCCGAGACTATCTTTTCTGCATCTTTTTTGTCAAGTATCTTGTCATTCTCGTACATTGCTGTGAACTTAGGAGTAAGCATCTCTATCTGCCAGAATGGTGTGGATTTGAATGCTTTGATCTCTTTCTCTCTTTTTGCGAGGAATGCGAGAGCCGGACCCTGAACACGGCCTGCGCTCAGCACTTTATAGGTTCCTGCAGTCTTCACTGCAATTGTCAATGCGCGTGATATGTTTATACCGAAATAGAAATCAAGTGTGTGTCTTGTAACACCTGCGTTTGCAAGACCGAAATTGATGTGCGGTTTTGCGTTATCATAAGCGTTTATGAGGTCGCCTTTGGTAAGTGTGGAAAATTCCATCCTTTTTGCGTCTGTTGTCTTGCAGATGTTTTTTAGAATTGTAAATGCTATTGTCTCTCCTTCAATATCAAGGTCGGTTGCCACAATGAATTGATCTGCGTCTTTTGATAATTTTTTTAGCATGTTATAATATTTTTTTGCGTAGCCTGCATTTTTTGATATCTTGAATGTTGGCTGCCATTCTGTGTCAAATACAGGGTATGTCCAGTTTTTGCTTTTCTGTGCAAGCCCGAAAAGGTGACCTACTGCGGGAGCGACAAGAATCTTTTCGCCTTTGCGCTCTATTTCCAGGTAGCTGACATCGCCCGCTTTCAGTGTCTTGACACCCTTTTCTGCGATAGCCTCGGCTATTTTTCTTGCGGCGGACGGCTTCTCTGAAATTATGAGTTTGTATGACATTAATATGAAGGGTTGTCAGATGTTTTTATAAGTTTTTGTTTTTTTGTGTTTTATCCTTCATTAATGATTAAATTTATAAGATTTAGATTGCTATAATGTTTTTATGGTTGATAAGGTCTCAGCAGAAA
>JAGLUQ010000170.1 GCA_023134675.1 Candidatus Aenigmatarchaeota archaeon
TCACAACATCACCGACCTCAACCTCCTTGACCACAGCTATCTTCTCAGCCGCAAGAACAGTATTCCACGGCATATTTTTCTCCCTGTTAGGTCCAAGATACGGCGCATCAGTCTCTAAAAGCATCCTCTCCAAAGGCGTAAATTTAGCAAGACGCCGATGGTTCTTTGAAGCAAGTATCTGTGTAGAAAATGAGATATAATAACCAAGATCAAGAGCTTTCAGAAGCTCATCCTTCTTACCGGAAAAGCAGTGCATTACAACAGTGCCTGAAGCCTCGCGCGACAGGATATCAATCGCATCCACCTCACCGTCCCAGGAATGTATCACAAGCGGCTTTCCTATCTCATCAGCAAGCGATATGAACCGTGAGAACCTCTCCCTCTGTAAAGCCCTAATTTTCTCATCCTTTTCCCAATGATAGTCAAGCCCGACCTCACCGACACCGACAATCTTGTCTTTGCTCTCCCTGATGAAATCAATCTCCTTCTCAAAATCAGAAGCGCTTGCCTTCTGCGCATCCATAGGATGAAGACCGGTAGTGGCGTAAATAAAACCTTTATGCTTCTCAGACAAGGCGATTGCCCCACGGTTCCAGTCAGGCCTTGCCCCCGACTCAATAATGAAATGCATCCTCTTCTTTGCCTCAGCTATGACAGAATCCCTGTCCTCATCAAACCATGAGTGCTGAAGATGGCAGTGTGTGTCCATCGTTTTGATCTGTTCCATAAGAATAAATGATATTGGAAAGTTTATATAAAATGATGTCAACAGAATTCATCTATACTCATCTGAAACTTGCCATTTATCGCAACCAATCCTTAGAGATGTATCATTATCGGGAAATTTAGAACAATACACCCATGCTTTCTCTGTGTCCCAGGAAAGCCAGTCCTTATCAACATCATCATCCAGGCTTTCTATATCTGGAAATTTTTCCTCAGGAATAGGAGTATAGAATTTACAGGTATAGCAACCGCGATGCTGTGGATCACCTGCTTTCGTCACAAGATTCTCCCATCTTACAGACTCATCCGGATATTTTTCTCTCATCTCATCAGTCAAGGGATAAAGCGTCATAAGATAAGACTGAAAGGTTAAATTAATAAATACTAAGCCTATAAATCTTAAAATATCCAAAAAGATATCAACAAAGATAAAAACATATATAAATCTTTAACGCGACTTATTCTGATATATCGGTGATTACTTGGACTTTACGCAATAATTCGGAACCTGAAGCTTTCTTCTCCAGATATAAATATAATCAATAATTCATCAGAAAAATATACAGGCTTCAGCCATAACTTTAAATTTTTCTTTTTCAGCTTTATGTAGCCCTTCGCAGTTCATTTTTTGCGGGGGGCAGAAAAGGTGACTTAGAGACAATCATATTCATAAAAAACAAAAGGAGGTGAAAAAGATGAGTTCAGAAATACACTATGGATTATCTGGTAAATGGAATATTCCAAAAGAACCAGCATACCGTATAGAGATAACACCGGTAACAAATGCAAATGGAACAGATCAACCAGCAAGCCTAAGCGACATTTATACACAGATCGTACCATCAATTGAACAAGCTATCGGCGGTAAAACAAATGTTGGAGTGAACCGTTCAGGTTACGATTCAGCACATGAATTTGTAATTGTGGTCGCACCGACCGGAAAAACAAGAAGAGGTCAGAATCATTTAGAGAGCACAATAGAGACAATTAAACAACAATACCCAGAATGGGCAGATTCCCTGAATTTAGTAGCAAGAAAGGAGAGATACACAAATTAAGAAAGATAGTATTTCTATACTCTCTCCTTCTTTTTTATATATCTAAACCTCTCACCCAAAAGATATCAGCACAACGCCTAAAACCATCAAAAATGCAGCAAACAGATGATCTCTTAAGTTCCTTTCATCAAAAAGATGATGACCAAGCACAATCGTGAAAAGCACAGAAAGCCTTTTGATTGCACTCACATAAGACACATTTGCAATGCTTATCGCATAGGTCTGGGAAAATATAATCACCGCAGTGATAAGAGCCAAAACAAAGAATTCCTTGTAATGCTTCCTGACCTCACCCACCACATCCAACTTCTTATAAATCATCACAGGAACATGTAAGACTGAAATCACAAGATAATAAAAGACGATAAAAAAGATTACATTAGAATAACTCAACGCCGCCTTTTCGGCCATGACAGCAAAACAGAAAAGCAACGAGACTATAAACATATACCTCGAGCCCTTGTCATCAAGCAACGCCTTGACAGGCGCGAAAAAACCCTTATGTGATTCTGATACATTGAGCATATAACTGCCAATGACAACCGCAACCACACCAAAAAAGCCAAGATACGAAGCTGTCTCACCCAAAACCATAGGAGATAAAAAAAGAAGAAACACAGGCGTGAAGTTAAGCATAGGCACAGTCTTCCACAGAGGAGAAATCTTAAGCGCTTTCATCTACATTGGCTGCCCGATAACATTAAGCACTGCACCTGAAAAGACTGCAAGCAGAAATGGCAGGCTCAACTGCGGCCACTCCACAAAGAAGAGAAAAGGAATAAGAAACGGTATAGCAAAAAAAGGT
>JAGLUQ010000171.1 GCA_023134675.1 Candidatus Aenigmatarchaeota archaeon
GATATTTTTTGATGGGATGTCAATCTTCCATGACAGTGGATATCTGGTTTTTGTGACAGGGCTTTGCCATGCAATGCCTGTCGGTGTCAAGACCATATCATCTGCAGATGCCTGCCTCCCGTCTTCATAAGAAATTGTAGCTATGTATTTTTTAAAATCTTCATCAAGATATTCAAAACAGACCAATTCTATGTTGCTGTCAAGCTGTATTGAGAACCAGGTCCATCTGGTCTTTGGGTTGTAGATGACATCTGCCCATTGATGATCCATCCAGGATTTTCCTTTTACCTTAATATTTTTGCCATTTATTTTTATAGTGCCTTCTGTCTTAAGGTTTGTTAGAGTATAATAATATGTCCCTTTTTCTTTAAGTTTTACATAACCTGTCTCATTTTCCAATAACGGTTTTTTCATAGATGTCATGGTTAGGTCTAAGTTGTCTGTTTTTATATGATACTTGGATTCGCTTATCTTTTCAATCACTCTTTCTGTCTTTCCTTTGAGGATAAAATTATTTTTATAATTAATAAAAACCAGCGGTCCTGAAAAAGTATCTTTTGATATTTTTGAGATATAATCTATTATTGGATATATCTTTTTTGCTTTGATATCTGAAAGAACAGAGTGTGAGAAATGAATTATCTTAAGCGGTGTGTGTTTTAAGATAGCTATGTCTGCTTTTTTTACATCTGCCTTAAAGAAACAGTCCATAAAAGAGTATTGGTGTCCTTTTGCGTCTTTAAGGTGACCATTAAAATACCACCATTCTGTAATTGAATCATGTGCTGATTCGTCCTGCGGAAATTTTATCGTTTTCATGCTGTTCACTTTTATTATTTTAGCAGATTCTAGGCACTCCTTCACCCCTGGGATTGTCAAGGTATCTTTCGCCTACTCTTGTCTTCAGTATGACATCTTTGCCTTCTACTACTGTGCCTATCACTGTTGCATCAGGATATTCTGCCTTTAAGATGTTCAAGGTCTCTTTTTCGTCATCTTCTGAGACGGCAAAGACGATACGGCCTTCGCAGGCTAGAGTCATAGGGTCGATTCCCAAGACATCTGATATTGCTCTTGTCTCTTTTTTGATTGGTATCTTTTCTTCGTCTATTACAATCCTTACACCTGCCTTGTCTGCAAGCTCGTTTAAGCAGGCAGCAAGACCTCCTCTTGTCGGATCTTTTGCTGATTTTATCTTATCTTTGAGCATGTCCATTATATCTATGACAGGGGTGCAGTCAGAGATTAAATCGGTCTTGTAGCCGAATCTTTTAGCAAGAACTGCTGCTCCATGGTCGCCTATAGATCCTGTGACTATTATGCTGTCCCCCTGTGATATGTTTTCGTTTTTTATAATTTTTTCTGCCTTTCCTATTCCTGCCGTGTTTATTATTATGCTGTCAAGCTGTCCTTTCGGCATGACTTTCGTGTCGCCTGTGACTATCGGCACATTGAGCTTTTTTGATATCTCGTTTGCGGATGATATGATCTTTTCAAGATCTTTCATTGGGAATCCTTCCTCTACAATAATGGATAAGGAAAGTGCTATAGGTCTTGCGCCCATGACTGCAAGGTCGTTTAGTGTGCCTGCCACTGCAAGCTTTCCTATATCACCTCCAGGGAAGAAGTAAGGGCTTTGGGTGTAGGAATCTGTGGTGAATACGAGATAGCTGTCTCCTGCCTTGAGATATGCGCTGTCGTCAAGAGTACCTTCCCACTCGCCTTTCAGTTCAAGGGATTTTCTTATTCCTGATACCAGTTCGCCCATCATTGCTCCTCCTGAGCCGTGATTCAATGTGACTTTCTTGTCTTTCATAACTTATCCCTATACCTGTATGCTATCCTGCATGAGCCTTCAGAGCCGACCATGCAAGGTCCAACCGGGTTTTCTATGTCGCATCCCTTCGCGAACTGAGAGCATTGCTGCGGATTGATCTTTCCCAACATCACATCTGCGCATCTGCATTTTTTGTTCTCTTTCGGTTCCGGCAGATCTTTCAGAATGTCTGCGTATTTTTCTATTGCATCCTGTCCTTTATATTTTTCTTTTAGTTTAAGGCCACTTTTCGGTATTGTGCCTATACTGCGCCATTGTGCATCGCACTTCTCAAAGACACTTTCTGTCAGCTGTCTTGCTTTTATATTGCCTTCAGGTCTCACTGCCTGTGTGTATCCGTTCTCAACTTTTTTCTTGTTGTCTCTTATCTGGCGCAGGAGCATTAGTATTGCTGCCAGGACATCTTCAGGTTCAAAACCTGCTATGACCTGAGGGATATCTATTTTTAGATATGCTTTGGTCCCTATTATGATTGATACATGACCGGGGTTTATGAAGCCGTCTATCCGGCTATTTTTATCTGATATTATTGTCTGCATGGCTTCAGGTATTGTTTTGTGGGCGCAGATTATGTCAAGGCCTTTTTTTACTGCATAGGCTGTCATCGCTGTTGTAGTCTCAAAACCTATGGCGAGGAAGACAAGGTCTTTGTGCTGTTCTTTAAGCTTTAATGCATCTGTTGTGGATTCTACTATGAATATGTCAGCGCCATTTGCTCTTGCCTTTTC
>JAGLUQ010000172.1 GCA_023134675.1 Candidatus Aenigmatarchaeota archaeon
ATAAAACAAAACCTTTTGGACCTAATAGTAAATGGCCGGAAAAAGATTTGACTTATGAGGAGGATTTGATTGATCTTAGATGGCACCAAAAAGAATTTCAAGAAAGGTCATCCTTTGCTTATACTGTTATGAATCTCGATGAAACCGAATGTCTTGGCTGTATGTATATTTACCCTTCTGATAATCCAAATTATAATGCTATAATTATGATGTGGGTGAGGCAAAGTGAAGTTGCAGACGGGCTCGATGAAATTCTTTTTTCAACAGTCAAGACTTGGATCAAAGATAAATGGCCGTTTGAGAAAGTTGCATACCCTGGACGAGACGTTAGTTGGGATAAATTAGAATAGGTTTTGTCTTTTATTTGATTGAACTTGCTCAAATACGTATTTTAAGGGCGACGATAGGTTTATAAAAATATAATTACTGATATCTGCCTAGGTGCTAAAAAATGCCAGATGATACAGCATACCTGATAGTTGCAAGCCATCCTACATATAAGCCAGTGTTAGATTGTTTTAGAGAGAATAATATTCTTACAGACAATGAACTCAAAGAAGCTATAACTGAGGGTTTAAACAGAAATAAAAAATATTGGGATGATTCAGCAAGAAAAAGTGATTTTTCTGTTATACATGAGGATTATATTGAAAATTCAAGAGAAATTGAAGAATCTTTATCACTTTTGGAACAAAGTTTAGATATATATATAGATAGCTTGGATTAACAATCAACATACTTAAAAGAACTTCTCAAAGCCTCAAATGTTATAATCCAAAAGAATCCGCACCTTACTTCTTTTTCCGATAGTGAACAAGCTGAAAGACAATCATTCCAGTAGTCAATATTCCTACTCCTTGTCCAACAACAAGAACTAAATCATTTTGTAAATAACCATGGATTGTCCAAAGGATGTAAGATACAAATGCGAGCAATATGAACATAGAAGATAAGCCCTCAGTAGACTTTCGCTTATAATTTTTCATAAATTGATCCGGAAACCCTATGATTTTAACCAAAATTCCTATGACTACAGTCAATATACCGATGATTGCTGCAAATGTAATATCCATAGTATTACTTCACCTAATCATGTATAAAAATCTTTTTATTACGCCTGAATTCTACTCTTCTGGATTTTTCCACAAAAAACCTTGCAGAATCCATCCAAACCCTTGCTAACAATCAGCATAGATACAAGAATTTCTCTTAACGCAATAGTTATATTCAATTCAGAAAACCATTAATCTATCCTTAGCTAAAAATTAAAAAAGATTATATTTTTTCTCTAGCTTTTCAATATCTTTTTTTTCATCTATCCACTCTTCAGAAAAACCACAATTACTACATAAATATCTGGTAATTTTCACTGCATTAAAAACAAAAGCACCCATCATAATGTTGTTCCCGACACCAAATGCTCCAACGTTTCCGGGTATTCTAATTATTTTTCTTGATGAACATTTAGGGCATTGCTTTGAATTCTTCATAGTATTATTTGATATTTAAAATATAAAAGCTTTAACTTATGACTGGAGGGCAGCTTTCTAAACTTCTCAGCACCTCACTACGTTGCTATGCTTGACTTTTATCTTATATTTTCGAGAAAGAATATAACATAAATTTAACGGATGTCTCGTTGCACTTAGGTTTCCCAAATTATCTAACAAAAACTTCTCAAAAGCACAACATTACTCGGCAAACAACCTTTTAGAAACTAATATAAGTCTTACTAATTTAATCATCACATGGATGAAAGGGATTTAAAAAATCTAGTCCAAAAGATTGTAAGAGAATCTTGTGAATTAAAAGATAAATACACTAATGAACACACTGCACCGGTGAACTATGCTTGCATTTTTTCTCAAAGTCAGGAAGAATTTGAAACCTTGATTAAAATTACTGGTAAGATAGGTAAAATAATTCAAGAAACTCCCTCTGGTCCTCTATTTAATATTCATCCGATTAAAACAGTCTCAGGGAATCTTAAGTTACTTAAGATTCGTAATCCGGATAAAACAAAACCTGAACGCGGCGATGCCGATTTTACAGTTTCCAATTATCCTGGATTTAAAAAGACTCAACTATCTGAGAAAGGCTTCAAATTGATAGAAAGAAATGACTTTGAGATGATTGAACTAATGGATCCAAAATTTAATGTACGGGCATATTTTTCAAATCCGCCTTTAGATAAACAACTAAATATTGACTGACAGTTGTTTGCCGTACCTACACTTCACGATTTTTTCTTGCAGAAACCTCCGCAAAAATATACCAAAAACAAATGTTGGCTAATCACAAGCCTACCTTAAACAGAAAATTAAATAAACCACAAAGTATTAACTGATTGTAATGAAGAAAAAAATAATCAAAATATTGACTACAAGATTATTTGTCACATTCATAGTATTAGGCATTACTGGTTGGATCTGCTTATTTGGAAAAGACTTACCTATGGGTTATGTACCAATTTTATATGCAATACTTGGTATCTCCCTTATTGCTTCAGTTTATGTTTCTCGTAAAAAACCAGAATTATTGCGGAATAAAAAGATAAT
>JAGLUQ010000173.1 GCA_023134675.1 Candidatus Aenigmatarchaeota archaeon
AGAAATTTACACCTTTTGAAACATCTTTTCCGCAGCTTATACATTTTGACATATTATCACCATAATTGTTAACAATCCTGTTTTAGCAGAAATCTTTAAATATTAAACATCCGACTTATAGATACATGCCCTCGTAGTCTAGCTTGGATAGGACGCTAGGTTGCGGACCTAGTAACTCGGGTTCAAATCCCGGCGGGGGCATTTATTGTTATCTTTTTAGATTGCCACCCGAGCGTAAGCGAGCGGTGTCATAGATGCTCTGGCTTTCTGAAGCCAGGCGGGGGCATTTAATCTTTATCTGGATTGTATGTTATTTTTATTCCCAGATCTTCTTTTAAACTAAAGTTTTCATCCTCTTTAAGTCTTTTGTTTGTTTCAAGAACTTTCGGTTTGAGCGTCTCTTCAACGAACTGTTCTACATATCTTAGTATTCTCTCATTTATCTCATATTCTTGATCAAAATGTTCGCCTTCAACATCAATATTCGCAGATATGGCATTAGTCATGAGTGTGACATATATCCCCTTAATATCATCCTCTTTCATATATTCTTCATCATCAAAGAACATCACACGTAGATTTCTGCCAATATCGTCACGGTAATCTAATGCAACATATAAGTTACTGATATCTTTTGCTTTTCCAATAACTCTTTTTAATATTGCTGTATAGCCTGTACATCGTCTGTGTGTTTCCATCCCAATCTCATCATACACTATTTCAGAAAACGCATCCACAATGTTTGGCCTGTCTATCTTAAGTATCTCTTTTGATATCACATTTTTCTTTATCTCATCAGGGTCTTTCAAAGACCATCCATTTCCATATAATTCTTTTCCCATAATATGACCTTTATTTTTAATCACAGACAATAACAATAAATCTCCACCAATATAAACTTATTTCGTCGGAAACCGACGAATATATAAAATCAAGCACAAAATACAATATATGCAAAAAGAAGAGATAGAGTCCATCCTGAAAGAATACGGCCTGAGCGATAAGGAATCGCAGGCATATCTCGCCTTGACAATGCTTGGCACAGCAACAGTTGTCGACATATCAAAGCAATGCAGATTGCCGAAAAGCACATGCTACGATGTCCTGAACTCCCTGATAACAAAAGGTCTCGCAGGCACAGTATTGAAAGGCAAGATAACATATTTTGAGGCAGCAGATGCGAATCAGCTTATTCAATCCCTTGAACAGAAGAAAAAGCGTATAGAGACTATAATGCCAGCACTCAAATCAATGAAAGAATCAGCTTTAGAGAAACCGAAGACAACAATGTACGAAGGCATATCAGGCTTAAGATCAATCCTTGACGACATAATCCTGACAGGAGAAGAAGTCCTCATAATCGGCAACTTCAGCAATTTTTCTCAGGTCACAAGGCACGTCGCACCTCAGTTCATCCGGTCAAGAATACAAAAAAACATATCCTGCAGATACCTTTCAGAAGAGTCGGAAATCTCAAGACAGGTAAAAAAAGAAGACAAAAAAGAGCTTAGAGAAACAAGATTTCTTAAATCTCTAAAAAACTCAGACTCTGAAATGTACATCTACAGTAAAAAAATAGCAATAGTCACAGTCTCAAAAGACCAGCCCATAGGTGTCATAATAGAAAATGAAAGCATAGCAAAATTCCAGAAAATCCTTTTCGAGGAATTATGGAATAAAGCAGCCCTATAAAACTGTAACCAACAATCAGATTTTAGAGATCTTCCCATAAATCCTTTTCATTACACGGAATCCTAAGATTAAAGGTATAGCAATAACTATGAAATAGATAACATACTTAATAGCAGAAACAAACACAACAATACTTCCTGTGACAATATCCATAAGTGAATTTGCAATTTCATCCAATGCTCTCTTGATCTTAAGGCGAAGTTCATCACCCAAATCCTCAGGCATTATAGATATTTCCTTTTTCTCCTCAAGCACAACACTTAATGTTGAATAATCGCTTCTCTCTTCTTTGCTAGAAAGGGATGACGAGTATTGTCTTTCCAGTCTCTTGATCTCAAGCTCCTTTTCTGTAATCTCAAACAAAAGATTGATCTGCTTCTCATCAAGAGGTATCATCAGGGTCCTGTTCCTGAGTTCTTCATAATTCATGAATGCTGTGTCTAGGATCTCAAGCTCCCCTATTTCCCTTTCAGTAGATAGCCTGTAGAATGAAACTGAGAAACTCTTGTCATCATATCTTTCCTTTAAACTGTCCACAAATCCTTCAAAACCCGCAGAAGGAATCCTCACACGCATATTTATATTAAGATTATAATCATTCTCATATTTCCTGAAATCTTCAACATATCCTTCAGATGCTTCAGCAAGCCCGCGGATTGCAGACGCATCATCTTCAGCATTTTCAGTCCTGATGGTCATGGAACCTTCTTTTACTTCAACATATGAGCCGCCGGAACTTGGAGCCTCCGCTCTTTGCACCATATTTAATCCGGACTTAGACATACCATCGCTTTCATACATATATT
>JAGLUQ010000174.1 GCA_023134675.1 Candidatus Aenigmatarchaeota archaeon
CGGGTAAATACTATCTAAAATATCTTAAGGGTGTTGGAATAAAAGGAAAGATAGTCATAATCAGAAGCCTGCAAACATATAAAAGAAATTACAAGAGGTTTGGAGGGACGTCTGATTTTGAAATACTTTTAGCTCATGAGATAAATCACATTTTTGCACGGCAAATACATGTATATAACGGACCATTCTGGTTCACTGAAGGATTGGCAGTGTATGTCGCAGGTCAGGTGCCAGGAAAAACATATAAAAGAAAAGTAATGCTTACAAAAGAGAATGCCAGATTTTTCATGTTTTATAGGCTGATTATGAAAAAACAATCAAATGAGATGTATATATTCCAATATTTTGGTGTAAAATATCTTGTTGATAATTTCGGCAAAGACAAATTGCTGGAACTAATCAGAACATATCCTGAAAAATCCAATAAAAAAGAGTTTGAAAACAGATTCAAAAAGATATATGGCATCACATATGCTTCATTTCTTAAGAATTTTGTCAATAGTTTCAGTCAAGAGAATTGATAAGAATAAGATACAAAAAAGAACAAAAAAAAGGGTATTAAACCCTTACAAGAATTAAAGCTTTTTGATGCCTTTCTTCTTGACGTTAGGCTTCCAGATCTGTGCAGGCATCCAGTCGGGCCTGTTTGATGGTGCTGAAACCTGATTCCTGGAACCTGTGAAGATGTGCACCTTCTTTGTTCCTCTCTCCCTGAGCTCTATTGCTGTGTTTCCGCGGTTTGCTGCCTTAAGAGCTGCCTGTCTAGGAGAGGCACCGGTAAAGACACTATCTGTGTCCTTTCCATTCTTCAATAGTACGAAATTTCGTCTTACTGCCATAATAACCACTAACACTAATGGGTGTTAAAAGTATATATTGTTAACTGTTGCCGATTCTTGTGAAAACCATAAATTATAAAAGTAATTTAGAAAGAATACGCCTGGATAAGGTGGAAGGAAAGCGCAAAATAATTTATTTTTTGGGATCGTTCCCCTGAAGCTTTTTCCTTCCTACCCAACCACGATTCTAAAAAGTATTTGGATTGATTGGGTATATATGTGTTTTTATTGTCAAAGATATAGGTTGGAAAGTGTGATTGAAAGAAGATAAAAGTATATAAACGCATAATTGCATGGGTGTGTTGATGGCGGTTTTTGAAGCATTAAATTTTATTTACCGTAAGATTATCTGTTTTTTGACTGTTTGTCTATATAATTTTGTGTTCTATAATTGCCTGTAATACAATAAAATCATGTATCTCTTTTAAGGCCGGTTATGCCGTCTATCATGAAGTTCTTGCCGATGAAGTAAGGGTAGTATACAGGCTGGACTTTCTCTACCTTGGTGAACAATGATTTTACTTTCTCAGACATCTGCCCGGGGCTTATCTTGGGCTTGAGAAGATCGCCGTCTATGACGACATATACCGGGCGCTCTTTAAATGGATGCACTTTGAAATTGCCTTCAAGTGAATACAGATCTATTCCGCCCGCATCTGCGCTTTTCTTGACAAGGTCTTTCTCTATCATATTGTTCAGGACATTGACAAGCTCGCCGAAGGAGAGGGTTGACTTCTCAAGAATCGTGTCTGTGTCCATCTGGGTAGAAAGGAGGTTCATAAGCTCAAGTTCGGCAGGGGAGAAATCAAGTTCCTGTTGCTTTATCACGCTCTTCTCGCTGTAGATGACATTTCCCTGCATGCCTTCAAAAAGGTATGACTTTCCGTCTGCTGTGACATAGTAGCAAGGATAGTAAAGGATCTTCAGGCTGCCGAGGCGAGATTCAAGGTTCTGTCTCGGTATTGTGCTGAAGGACAGTATCTTCTTGCCTGTCTTGGGCTGCTCAGTTATGCTTACTGTGACGCCGCCGTGCTTTGTCTTCCTTACCCTTATGTCAACGAAGATGGGCAGGCCCTGGCCCAGGATCAGGGCTGTTCCGGGGTTGAGGTTTGTTATCTCTTTTTCTACACCCTCTGTCATGCCTTCAGCATAGCTTACAGCCTTCAGGTCATTAGGATTTGTTATCTTCATGATTATCTGTGTGTTGCACTGGGAAAGTATGTTCTTGTCAACCCTTGCAGGCCTCTGGCTTATGACGCACAGGCCAAGACCGAACTTTCTTCCCTCTGATGCGACTGTCCTTATTATCTTTGACGACACTATGACTTCTTTTTCAGGGCAGAAGTTGTGGGCCTCCTCAAGTATAAGGAAAAGGGGCGGGACTCTTCCGACCTTTCTCATCTCGAAGATATCATGGATAAGCTTGTAGGTCACTATGCCCTGTATCTCCGGCGGTATGCCGCGGAAGTTCACCACTGTTGCCTGCCCGGGAGATATCATATCTTCCACCTGTGTCGGGCTGTCTGAGAAAAGGCCCATATCTTTTACAAACTCAAGCATGTTCAGGAGGTTCCATTTCGCTGCGCTCTCAGTCTGGTCAATCTTGTTGATTATGTCTTTCAATGTGTAGTC
>JAGLUQ010000175.1 GCA_023134675.1 Candidatus Aenigmatarchaeota archaeon
AGATTTCCATCAGATCCCATATAAAAGACATTTTCAGGCAGATTTATAAAATTAATCCTGCTTATAAAAAAGTCATGCAGGAAGAGACATATACAATAGAGCAGCTTGCAGAGAATCTGCAAAGACACCTGAAAGAAAATGAAAGCAAAACAGGGTTCAAGATATATTCACCATATATAACATCTTATAAAAGTGAAGAATATGGATACCTATTTCTGATAGATGGATATATAGATACAGATCATAAAAAAATGAAAGATAACAGATGCTATCTTGCAATAAAACAGACAGGAAGAGAAGTCACAGTAACATTTGAGTATCTGAAGCCGACAGATGAGGATGATAACTTTTATGAGTATGAGATATTCAGAGACTTGTTTAAAGATGTCTCAGATAAGATAAAAGAAGATATACATAATTATATAATCACCAACAACATAGCAAAACAGATACTATAATACCTACCTCTAAAAACACCTAATTGATAGAGAAAGGCACAACAGAAAACAAAATCTCAAGCATCTGCGCCCTTATGCTTTCAAGATCTGAATAGTCAACCTCAACAGCCTTAATCTTCTCGGCAGTATCTGCATCTCCGATAACATCAAAGAACCAGTTGGCAAAGTCATTGGAACCGTCCCTCATATGGAAAGCGATTATGTTTGGATCCATAGTCTTGAAGATATGTATAAACTCGACAACATTCCTTGCAACAAGACCTGTAGGCGCATAGTCATAAGACAGGAAATAGAACTCTTTTCCGGACGGAACGTCAGAGAAGAGCTTGACTACCTCGTTCCCTTCTATATTATTAAGCCTTTCTTCAAGAACACCTATCCTGTTCAGAAGCGAATCATCAGAAACGCTCTCTTCTTCTTTCAGGCCGCCCAATGACGACTCAATCTCATTTATCTTGGAATACAGCTTTTCAGAAAACTCATCAGATTTATTCAGAATGCCATCTACCCTTGAATCGACATCATCTATCTTTCCTATATTGCTGTCCTGCTCAGACAATCTGTGGTCAAGATCTCCTATACATTCACATATAGAGCCTATCTCATTTTTGACAGAGACCATATCACTGTCAACCGAACTTGATATTTCAGAACGGACATCCTTTATCTTTTCACGCACATTTTTTATTTCGTTCTTGGCTGTCTTCTTGTCAATGAAACTGTCAATATAATCATTTATGTTCCGTATCTGCTCAACAAGATCATCTCTGGATACATTTTCATTTTTGGACATGTCTGAAAGCTTTCGCTCATATTTTGCCAGCCTTTCGCTCAGTTCAGGGAATGTGACCTCTATCGCTTTTATCTCAGAGCGTACTGAATCTATATTTTTCTTGAACAGGTTCTCATAAGTTGTTATCTTATCAATGTTTCTGTGCCTCATGGATTTCCTTAAGTCAGATATAGACGATTTAAGCGTTGAAAGACTGGTTTCAGAAATCTTATTGCGCTTCATGAAATCTTTGCCAATATTAGATATGTCAGAATTGAGAAGATTTATCCTCTCAGAAACATTTTTCATATCAACAGCCTTTGAATCCGCAATCTTTTTAAGCTGATTTTCATGCACTGAAAACCTCTTTTTCAATGCAGGTATCTTCTTGGATACAGCACCAAGATTTTTTCTTATGTCTGATATGTTGGCCTTAAGCGCACTGTCAAAATAAGATTTCATAGAGCCTATGTTTGACCTCAGCCCATCTATATCTTTCAAAGTTGTCGATTCCTGCAATGAAAGTTCTGTGTTTATCTTATTGATCTTTTCAAATATCTTCTTTATGTCAATATCTTCCTTTCCTGAAAGCTTCTTGAGCGCTTTTGCATCAAGTAATGTCTTAGACTTGAGCTTTATGACAGATCCTGAAAGCCCATCAAATGACTTCATGACAGAAACTATATTTAGGCCAAGCCTCTTCTCAAGATTGCCTGTGTTTTCAAGGCTGTCTTCTATCAGTTCTTTCTTTGTCTTGCTGATAAGTGTTTTGAGCTCTTCTATTTTTTTCTTTGAATCATCAGCCATACTGTGAAGATAAGAGTCCATCTCCCCCAGCCTTGAGAATAATAAAGATATGTCTGCATTTTCATCTCCAATATCCTTAATCATAGAATCAATCTTTGAATCGCCAGACTTTAGATCCTTCTTAAGTTCCCGTGTCTGCAATACAATATCTTTTATTTTTCTATCAATCTCAGATGTCTTGTTCCTTAATAATGAAGCGATATGCGTATCTCCCTCTTTTTGTTTATCAAGGATAGATGTCTGCATAGATATTATATTGTTTTTCAGCAGCTCAAAATGAGTCTTTGACTTGCGCTTCTCGCCATGAAGTTCTAAAGTCGTCTGATTCAGGATACCAAGGACACCGTTAAGATCACTGTTAAGGTCCTTAAAGTCAATCTGTTGCTTAGAGATGATAGACTTCAATCCTGAAGAATGAACAGACAATTCTTT
>JAGLUQ010000176.1 GCA_023134675.1 Candidatus Aenigmatarchaeota archaeon
AAAAAATAGCGGGAAGAGGATTTGAACCTCTGACCTCCGGGTTATGAGCCCGGCGAACACTCCAAGCTATTCCATCCCGCTTCGCTAAAAACAATATAAGAACAAGCGAATATATACAATATAATGCTTATTTTTATAAGCTTAACTATTGGAAAGGCAATATTCATGATAATAGGGATAGATGAGGCAGGCAGGGGACCGGTCATAGGACCTATGGTAATCTCAGGTGTCCAGATAAAAAAAGAGGATGAAGAAGCCTTAAAAGGCCTGGAAGTGAAAGATTCAAAGCTCCTCACACCAAAAAGAAGGGAAGAACTATACAAAAACATAGAAAAAATAGCAGATAACATAAAGACCATAACAATAGACGCGCAAACAATAGACACCCTAAGAAAGACAAAATCCCTAAATGTAATAGAGCTTGAGGCCTTTGCAGAGATAATCAACAACCTGAAAGCAGACAAAGTATACCTTGATCTTCCTGAGCGCAACTCAGACTTTGCGGAGCGCCTGAAAGCAAAAGTTAAAAGAAAGATAGATCTCACAGCAGAGCATAAGGCAGACGAAAGATACCCTGTAGTATCAGCAGCATCAATAATAGCAAAAGTCACAAGAGACAGGATAATAAAAGAACTAGAACAGCAAATAAAAGAACCTATAGGATCAGGATACCCAAGCGATCCGACAACAAAACAATTCCTGAAAAATTTTTACAAGAAAAACAAAAGCTTCCCACCTTTCGTCAGGCATTCCTGGAAAACAACAAAAAAGATAACAGACCAAAACAAGCAATCAAAATTATTCGGGTTCTAAATCTTCTCACGCCTAAGAAACCGCAGCAGAAAGCAATTCATAATAAATGAAAAAAAGCCAAATGCATAATCCCTGCAATCCTCAACAAAGTCTATATCCTTAAACACAGGAGTCCTGGAATTAACTATTGCATACTTGAAGCTTATGCCAGGATAAGTGCACATCTCACGAACTCCGTCACGACGATATGCAAGAAAATAATGCCTGCACTTCCTACATTTTTTTACTGGTGTCCTAACCATAACTAACACAATCAAAAATATATAGAAAACTTAAAGATAAAAAAACAAAAAAAGGGTAAAAATATACCCACTCAGATAAACTTAACCGAAAAGTGAACCAAGACCGGCAGCAGCTTCTTCAGGCTTCTTCTCTTCTACTTTAGCTTCTTTCTTAGCTTCAGCCGCAGGTACAGCAGCAGCAGGTGCAGCAGCAGCAGGTGCTGCAATAGCTGATGTCTGTATAGCCTCTTCTATGTTAACGCCATCAAGCGCAGCCACAAGTGACTTTACTCTCGCATCATCTGCTTTTGTACCGGCAGCATCAAGAACTTTCTTAACACTTGCTTCATCTATCTTTTTTCCTGTAGCATGTAACAGCATAGCTGCATATATATATTCCATATCAATTCCTCCAATATCACATTAGTATTTCTTAACCGAACAGGGATCCAAGACCTGCAGCCATATCTTCCGGCTTCTTTTCCTCTTCTTTCTTAACAGGTTCAGCTTTATCCCCGTCACCATCACCAGCAGCCTGCACAGCTTCCTGCTTTACGACAGCCATCCCACCTCTTGCATCATCAGGCAGGACAGACGCCACAGCATTCATCTGTAACTGTGCTTTTGAGATGAACATTAAAATAGTCTTGCTGTTCGTCACACCGGCATTGACAGCAAGATTGAGTGCTTCCATATGAGCTTTACCAATCAACACAGGCAATGTACCTTCTGTAATAATACCAGCATTTATAGCAAGATTGAACGCGCCAGCATGCGCCGAAGCAATATCAGACACATACGAGTCTACATCAATATCAAGAGTTTTCCTGTCAAATACAACCCCGTCCTCAAACACGGCTGCAATGTTAAGACCAATCTCCATAGGCTTTATGCCAAGCTGCATAAGTATAGATGAAAGATCCGCATTTATGACATCCCCTTCACTAACAGCTTTTGAATCCTCCGAAATAACAATCTTGTCGCCCTGAATCCTTGCCCTTATGTTCGCCTTCTGCAGAGCACCAATTATAGGACCCGGAGGCAGACTTGTCTCGCCTTCAGGAACAATTATATCTCTTGGCGCCTTGTCACCCTCTTTTGCAAAAGCCTCTGCCTTGCTCTTCTTAAGTGTCGCAAAAAGCTTGAAAGGATTCTCATTTGAAAATATCAATGCAGGTATAGCCACAGGCAAATCCAGTAGCTCAGATACCCCTTTCTTACCGGAAGCATCAAAAGCCCGCTTTATAAGCCTTTTCTTTGCAACAACAACTTTGGATATATCTCTCGTATCCTGCTTAATGCTGTGCATATGTGCCGCAGGAAGCTTGCTAAGTTCAAGAAGACCTACAACCTTATAATCATCGATAAGCTTGGCAAGTTCCTTTACCTTATCTAATTTATACTGCTGGACCATAC
>JAGLUQ010000177.1 GCA_023134675.1 Candidatus Aenigmatarchaeota archaeon
GAAGAAGCCGGATTCTGTGTTCGGGTCTTTTTCTGTGCGCCTGCCGAATCTGCTGCTGTCCGGTGCTTCAACTGCAAGAAGGATGAAACCGGGGCAATGATCTTTGAAGATATCTATCTCTTCGGGGCTTCTGACTCCTGTGATTATGGATCTTGGGAAATTCTTTGCTTTCTCTATTGTCTTTACGGCGACTATGTCGTTGCCGAACTCTTTTCTCATGGCGTCGCCTATAAGGGACAGGTTATCTTTTGTTATTTCTAAATTACGTTTCATGCACTCGCTCCTGAGGGTGTCGCTCATCGTGAATACTTTGAAACTGTATTTTTCTGCGATGTAATCTGCGACTGTGTCCTTGCCTGACCTTGCAAGACCTGTTATACCTATTATTGTTTTTGGCATGAGAATCACTCTTTTTGTTTAGAGAAATTGAAGCAGAACAGATAAAAGCTTTTTGATGCTTCATGATAATATTCAGACATTCTTCAGCTCTTCGCATTCCTGGCATATCCATTTTTCATCTACTTTTCTCAGCTCGTCTGAATGGTTGCCGCACTCTTCGCATATGCCGTCAATTGCGACTCTTTCCGGTGCAGGGGTTATCTCTTTTTCTGTCTCTTTCTCGTACAGGTAGTTTACAAGTGCCGGCATTGTCTTGAGCATGTCTGTCTTGGTGATTATGCCGCAAAGATTTCCTTCGCTGTCAAGAACAGGCATTCTTGATATATCGTTTGCTGCCATCCTCATAGCTGCATCTGTCAGGGACTCATCATCCTGCGCCGTTATTATGCTTGAGCTCATTATGTCGCGCACTTTGATATCTCTTGGTGAAAGATTTTCTGCCACAACCTTTTTTACGATGTCCTCAAGAGCGATTACTGCAACAGCATTTTTGTCTTCAATGACGATAAGGCCGGATATGTCTTTTTCTCTCATGACAATAGCTGCCATCTGGACAGTCTCATCTATGTCAACTACAAACACTTTATCAGACATCACTTCTGAAACTTTTACATGTTCCGGCATATTAATCAACTCCTTCAAAATATACTGACTTTCTTCGGCTCTCCTGTGTATCTTTTCTTTTCTTGTCCCATGACTTAATAACCATGCGCTCTGTATTATCCATTAGCTGGCCGAAGGCGTCGCGGATGTCCCAGCCGCTATAGCTTGCAGTGAACACATCTCTGGCTGTGGTAAGCCTGCATCTCAGACTGTATTTTGCTCTTTTTCCTGAAACCCTGTATCTCTTAACATATATAGAGAATGTATTGACCTTTATCTTTTTTGAAAGCTTTGCTGCAGTCTCTTCAAGCATGCGGTATAATTCCCTGACCTCAAAATCAGAGAAATCCAGACCCCGTATGCCTGAAATCCATACAAGCATCTTCTTCTTTTCCGCAAGAGCGCTTATATGGCGCACAATGTCTTTCGGCGATAGTATCCCCACCAGTGAGCCGTTTTCTTCTATAAGGACTGTCGATATCTCTTTTGTGGCTTTTGGCGTGAAAAGACCTTCAACCGGATCATCAGGATTGCCAAAAGTCATGTCTGTCCGCATCAATGCAGAAATGCTTATGTCTTTATCGGAAATCTCGGAAGGCGCATATGCCTCGCCTTCGACTGTTGAGCCTTTCTGCGAGGGAGATATTTCTATAAGCTCTCCATAGCTTTCTTTTTTTGAGAGCATCCGCTCCACAAAATCCATGGAGTCCACAAGACCTATAACTTTTTCGTTGATGTCAAGAACAGGAAGACGGCTTATGTCATTCTCGCGCATGAACTGGAGTCCTTTTCCCAGTGTTTCTGTGTCTCTTATAGTAACAGGTTCCAGTGACATGATATCTTTGGCCCTGATATCTTTGAACATCCCAGACTGGAGAGCTTTTTTCAATATGTCTGATTCGCTTATGATGCCTGAGACTGATTTATCTTTACCTATAGGGATAAGTTTAAAATCAAGACGATACATATAGTCTGCCACCTGCGGAAGCTTTGTTTCGGGTGATATCACAGGAGGTCTTGAGATGTATGGCATTATATCTGTTTTTTTAAGAGACCTGCCGTACAGACGGAAAAGCTGCCTGTAGCCGAAGACCCCCGTATACTTTTTTCCGGAACATACGAGAACATTGTGTACTCTCCTGTTCCTCAGCTCGGAGACTGCATCGCCTACAACAGAACCCTTGTTAAGGTAAAATATATTCTTAGATGCTATATCCATAGCTGTTATGCCAGTTATGTCAGATGCTATCATTTTTTTCACCTTTGTATATTTTTACCCTTATATATTATGGTGATGAAATGTTAAATATAGGTTTGTCTTAATATATCTAAAACAATACTAACGAAACACAAAGAAATAACAAGAGCCCCTAGATGACAGATGTCAGATAAATCCCTGCGAAAACTATGATTGTGCCCAGCAACCTGTTCCG
>JAGLUQ010000178.1 GCA_023134675.1 Candidatus Aenigmatarchaeota archaeon
TCATACATATATGATGAAGAACCAACCATGTCTGTACTCATATACTGTACTGACCTGAATCCGGTCGCCCAGTTAAGAGCTAAGATCATAATAGCGACCAGAAGAATAGCAAAGACCAAAGACACAATCTTGTTCTCTTTAACAAAACTCACAATCTTATCAGAATCCATAATCAATACTTGTATTCATATAATATATAAAAATATAAGATAGCCTTTCTTCAAAAAACGTTTAAAAGTTTAAAAACAAACAAAAAATCATGCAAACCACAAACTATATAGGTATCACAGGCGTATCCTCTATAGGAGAAGTCAGGGAAGTAAAGAATATCGTTGACCAACTGAAAAGAGCCAGCCTTCTGCCCCCGGACAAAAAAGTAATGCTCGGCTATCTTGTTTCACATAAGACATTAAATAGTATGCCTACAGAAAACAGGAGATATCCCCTTTTCAAAGACCTGCCTGAAATGCTTGAGGCTGCAGGAGACAATATTTTCACAATGATACATTACAACTCAAGAGAACTCGACACTCTCACAGAACAGGTATCGAAAATATTCGATTTTAAAGACATATACGCAAAAGATCTCTGCAAAGCATTCCAGCTGAACATGGCATGGCCTGACCCAAAGGCGATAGAAAATATAAAATCAAGCTATCCGGAAATAATGTTTGTACTCTCCCTGACAAAAGATGCTCTGTCAGGAAAATCTTCCTGTGAAGTGGCTGAAAAAGCAAAGCAATATCATGGCCTTGCAGACTACATCCTTATAGACTCGTCAGGAGGTCAAGGCAAGCCTTTTGATATAGATCAGTCCGCAGATATATACAGGGCACTCAGAAACCATTTCAAGACAGAAAAAATAGTATTTGCAGGCGGTTTTGGTTCGGACAATATCTCCCGGCGCCTTGAAATGCTAATCCCTGAACTGGGCACGGCAGATTTCTCGATTGACGCAGAAAAAGGAGTAAGGATTCCTTTATCAAAAAAATACGGTGACGACCTTTTCTCAGCCGAAAATATAGAAAAATATCTTACTTCTGCTGTAGCTGATTTCAAAAAAAGGGAAAAATAAAAAGGGATAAGATTATCATTTCCCTATTCTCATCGCCTTGTTTGATAATCCTTATTTAACACCAATAAGCCCTTTAAAAGCTTCCACAGGATTTTCTGCTTTTGTAATCCCTGATGCAAGCAGCACTCCTGCAGTCTTGAGTTCCATAGCTTTTGTCACATCCTCATATGTCTTAACTCCCGCGCCGACAAGAACAGTTATTCTCTCGTCTACTTTCCGAACAGTTTCAACTGAGTCAATAATAAGTTCAGGTCTTGTAGTCACAGATACATCTCCGCCAATAAGTTCCGGAGGTTCAACAGCAATATAATCTGGACCAAAATGTGCGATTTGTTCAGCTTCTAAAACCGAGTCTGCACAGGCTATGACATCAAGGCCTTTATCTTGTGCAACATTTATTGTCTCTGCAAGAATGCCATGGTCTATCTTTCTTTCACTGTGATTGAGAAGTGTTCCGTCAGCGCCTGCATTAAGTATAGATTCTGCTGTAATATATCCTGTATAAGCACCATATGAATAAGGATCAATATGCTGAGCATAGACAGTTAACTGTGGTACCTCTTCTTTTATCCTGTATATATCTGCTGCCTGTGCAGCAACAGTCAACGCAACATTATATTCTTCTGCAGTCTCCTGCAGTCGCAGTGCCATTTTCTCTGCTTCATAACCCGTAGCGTTCTCATAAGTCTTCAGGTTAAGGACAATCAAAGGACTGATATCTCCGCTCATAGATTAAGAATATGATTCTATATTTATATATTTTTTGAAAATTTTATACTGCCGAATAATGAAAAACTATTATTTTAAAGAAACAATTTAAAGCCCGGAATCATCTTCCACTTTCTTCTTCACGCCGACGCCGACATCCTCGCCCATATGGTTGTCAATCTGTCTTTTCAGCTCAAAGATATGCTCAGAACGCAGGAACACCCGTGTAAGGTTATCAAACTGTATCATGAAGTCATTGTGCGGGCTTATTATCTTTTTTATAGAAACGATAGAACCTTTTCCAAGATGCACTGTGTCATATCCACTCATGAAATATCCACTATCAACCTAATGCGGGAAAGTATATAAAATGATATGTTGCGCAGAATAAGTAACACTATCCCTAAATCAAACCATCAAAACTGCTCTTGAATTTTTTAGGAGTATCATCTTTCACAGTATCATCTTCTTTATCATTTTCTGCAGAATCTTCCTCAGTTTTTTCATCATCCTCAGAAACATCTTCCTTATCTAAAACCGAATCCTCAACAGGCATCTTCTTCTTCCGTCTCTTGAGAATATCCTCTTTCTTCTTATCGACAATAGCTCTCATCTTTTCAGGCAGCTCGCCGTCATCAGAAAAAGACAG
>JAGLUQ010000179.1 GCA_023134675.1 Candidatus Aenigmatarchaeota archaeon
GTTCCTTCAACAAAACCACAGGAATTACCATCTGTACAAGATACAACACTTTTCTTTTTTTTAAAAGGTATTGTTCCGCCTTTTTTCGTCATCATGCAATCCTTTACAGGTCCGCTAAGAGCTTTTGACATAAAAAATCACCACGTATTTATTTATGTACTACAATAGTGTAGTTAACTTACCTTTATATACTTATCTGTTATCAAATAATAGTAAAATACATCAAATAAACAACAACTTCCAAACCTATAAAAGCACAAAAAGCCAAATAGCACAGATGAGAAAAGCTATCATCTCTGCCATCCTGATATCAGCAATAATCATCAGTGGCTGCACCCAATCACAGGCAGGCAATAAAGATACATTCACAATAGCAGAAATCGCAGAACATAATACTGAAACAGACTGCTGGCTCCTGATAGACGAAAAAGTCTACGACACTACAGATTACATAATATCGCACCCGGGAGGCACAGCAATGCTTCAGGGATGTGGCACTGACGCAACAGACCTTTTCAATACAAGACAGATGGGCTCGAAAACACCCCACTCAAACAATGCAGAAGACCTTCTCAAAGACTACTATATCGGCGACCTGAAAATAGAATAGGCTTCCCTTTAAAAACCTTAAAACCCAAAATACATCATACACAAGGTGATACTGATAAAGGTCAAGATAATAAAAGACGCTGTCCACGGCGACATAGAATGCTCAGAGCTTGAGATTAAACTGATAGATACACCCCAGTTCCAGCGATTAAGAAACATACGCCAGCTAGGCCTTTCAGACCTTGTATATCCTTCAGCCACACACACAAGGTACGAGCATTGCCTTGGCACGATGCACCTTGCAGGAAAGATAGGCCACGCGCTCAATCTTGACCAAAAAGATCTAAGCCTTATCCGTGTCTCAGGGCTTCTGCACGATATCGGCCACCTGCCTTTCTCCCATACCTTAGAAAAAGTCCTTTCAAATGGTGCAGGCCACCTGCACGAAAAGAACGCGGCAGACATAATAGATAATGATCTTTCAGACATACTTGAAGAATATGGGATAGACACAGGCGCAGTAAAAGCGATGATACTCGGCAACGGAAAATACGGAAAAATCCTGTCATCCGGCGTAGATGTTGACAAGATGGATTACCTTGTGAGAGATTCCTATTTCACAGGCGTGGCTTACGGAGTCATAGACTTAAGCCGCCTCATGCACATATCAGCCATAAAAGACGGGACTTTCGCATTCCAGGAGAAAGGTCTCAGGACAATAGAATCAGTCATACTCGCACGTTTCATGATGTTCTCAGCAGTCTATGATTACCCGACAAAAAAGACAGCAGAAAGGATGGTATTCAGAGCCCTTGACGCCATGGACAGGAGATCCCTCAACATAACAAAGCTTCTGAAGATAGATGAGATTGATTTCCAGAGTGCATTAAGGCAGCAGGACGGCTACACGAAAGACATAATAGACATGATAGACTCAAGACGCATATTCAAGACAGCCTCTATGATCAGGAAAAATGACCTGAGCTCCGAGCATGTATCGCGATGCCTTGAGATAAAAGACAACTGCGCCCAGCACAAGAGGATAGAAGATTCAATGGCGAAAGAAATCGGGATTCCTGAAGGTTATCTAATTATAGATATAATGAATTATCCAAAAGGCATAGAGAACATAAACATACTCAGGTATGACGGGACAATAAATAATCTAAGAGACATATCACCCCTGTCCAGGTCCCTCATGCGCCAGCGATGGCAGGACTGGAAAGTATCGTTCCTGTGCCCTGAAGAGTACAGGGGAAAGGCAAAGGAGAAATGCAAAGAGCTTTTTTTGAAGTACCTTAACTGATCTGCAAAAGAATCAAAACACTCTAACTGACCACAGTACTAATCTTCTTTTCAGCAATCCATTCCCGGGGTATCAGTATTTGGCTCAATTCAGGATTAACTTCAGAAAGAGTGTGTATCTTTTTACCTAATTCCGGCAAAAGCTTAAGCACAGGCTTACCTAATAACCGAAGTGCATCATTTATTCTTTCTGCATAAGATTGCATTTCTTCATAATTTTCCAACCTGTCACCTTCAGATATAAATTCATCAATAATACCGCCTATATTCCTCTGAAAACCTTCTATAAAGCGCTCAGGATACTCACCACAGACAAGAAGATAATTATTCACCAGTGAAAGAAAACCAAAAGGGGAATCATCTGTATATTGAGAAAAAACAACAAATGCACCGCTGGAAGCAACATACTGTTCCCGAAGTGCTTCTTTTAAAGGTTCAGCATCCGGACCCATAACCTCATTCAAAAAAGGAATAGCATCAAAATCATCGCTTTCTAATTCTCTATAGAACCTGTCCTTCACTTCCTCAAAGATCTCATGCCAAAAAAGTTTTTTCATATCGGAAGACATAC
>JAGLUQ010000018.1 GCA_023134675.1 Candidatus Aenigmatarchaeota archaeon
CTGAACGAAAGCATGATATCAATAAGAGTCATCAATCAGACAGGCGGAGCGCTTGAAAACATAAGCATATCTGTCAATGGGCCGACACCATACTCAGAAAAGACAGATGCATCAGGATGGCTCAATAAGACACAGATATTATCAGGAAACTACACGATAAGCTTCACAAACGCTACAGAATTCACAGACAACGGATATTTTGCACCACAAAACATCTCAGCCACTCAGACAATAGGAAACACCACATACATAGAAGTGACAGCTATAGAAAGGATAATAAATGTCACAGTCCATGCCTACGACATAAAAGATATATACAATGCATCAAAAGCAGAAATAACAGGCAACACCTTAAACATAAGCCTGACAAATGATACAGGCACCACCCAGAATAAGACAGGAGATGCAAACAGCATAATTACAAGTAACGGAATCGCCAACTTCACAACACTGTACGAAGGAGTATACAGGATAAACGCGAGCGGACTGAACTACACATCAGACAATGAGACCACATTCAACACGACCGAACCAGAATTCTCAAACACGCCACAGGAGATATTCCTGAAAAAGACAGACATGGCCTACATCAACGAGACTGTGCTGTCAGGTGGGTTGGCGATAGGCGGAGCCCAGGTAAAGCTGTACTGGAACTCTACCACACTCCTTGAAACAATAGCAACAGACACTTACGGAAGAGCAATTATCCCTATAAATGCAACAGTATACAATTCAACACTGCATCTTGAGATATCAAAAACAGGCTATGTAACAAAGACAACAGCACAGTTCAGCATAAATATCGGCGATATATATGACAACACGACAAGCATGACACTGGAAGACTCAGGTTACAATCCTCCCGGAGGCGGCAGCAGCTCAAGCAGTCCACCATCAACCCCCTCATCCTATTTTCCGCCAAGCCCGCCACCCCAAGATAATGATACAGCAGAAGACATAGACATGATACAGAAGACATACGAATATCCTGAGACACGAGAAGAGATAGAATCAGAAATAATGAATAACGCTGATCTCAACAATATGCTAAACGAATATTTCGGAGACCTGTCAGAAGAAAACATCTATGAAATCTCAATAGAGACAGAGACAGGAATCAAAGACTTCGAGATATCAAGAGACATATACACAGATGAAGAAGGACATACAGTCATTGGCATAAACACATACTACACAGGAGACAGCACAATAGAGACCCTGGCAATCTATGATATCCTGCCGCAAGAGCTGATAGAGATAAGCGATATAGCATTCACAGAATCATCGGCAGAGATATTCACCGATATAGGCCGAAATTCATATATGTCAATAAATTCAGGCATAGAACCAAACACATATCACAGGGTTGAATACAGGACAGACAGAAAGATTAAAGCGTCAGATATAGATAGTTTCACAAAGCCGGTAATAGTTCTCACCGACATGGCAAAGAAAGAGGCAGTAACAGAACCGGACAGGACAGATATCATAGATGAACCGGAATCAAAAAAGAGTATCCTTGACTACTGGTGGATTTTCGCCCTTGCAGCTGTAGCAGTAATAGCTGGTGTGATTGTCGCAAGAAAAGCAGGAGAAAAAAGCACAGGAAATTATAGTTTCAGTCCAAATGAAACAAGAAAGCCATTGAATCCCCCCACAACGCCTGATGCAGGCACACCTTATGGCTTTGGAATAAGCCAGAACAAGATTGCGACTTTGCCCAAAAAAGTTGCCAGCACAGTAGAGAAGATAGAAGAAGAGATATCGGAAGATATCAAAAAAGTAGCCCGAAAAGAAGTTGCATACCTCACAAAACCGCTGGAGAAAGGAAAGTTCATAGTTGACTGAAAAAGAAAGACTCTTTCTCCAGCAAGCCCATTTTCTCATTTATCTCTTTTTTAATTTTATTGTCAGCTTCAAACCTGACCCCCGCATCAATATCAATAAGTATCAGGTTTTCTGGTTTTGCTGCCTGATATTTTTTACTGATCCTTCTTTCAATAAGATCTAAGACATCATTCTCTGACAGCTTCCCGAAAGAATAGTCAGTCATGCATTTAACAATACGCCGTATCATCTGCCAGAGAAACCCGGTCCCATAAAAATGAACAATCACAATATTGCCTGCATCCTCAACAGAGACATCTATATCTCTTACAGGAGATTTAGCTTTATCTTTCTCAATCCTTGCGAAGTTAGAGAAATCATGCTTTCCTGAGAAAAGTTTTGTCGAATGGACAAGCCTGTCTATATCAATCTTAGGAACCTCATCTTTCAATATAAGATAAGCATAATGCTTCTTAAGTGGATATCTTATCTTCCCGTCAGATTTCCCGATTACAAATATATCTTCCGGAAGCTCATGGTTGAGTCTTGATATACTAAGATTCCCTTTAGGCTCAAACACAGCCAGGTTGCCGCAGGCAGACACTCCTCTATCAGTCCGGCTCAATATCCTAAACCGAGAATCTGCATCAGAGTCTATAAGTCCAAGCCTTTCAAGCGCAGAGTTGATTTCGCCTTCCACAGTCCTGCCTTTCGGCTGTACCTGCGAACCGCAGAACCCAATCCCTGTATACGCAACTTTAAGTATCATAAAAGAAAATACACAATAAGAAATAAAAATCAGTTGGGAAGAATTGAATCTGGAAGGGCTTTGGCTATATCTATATATTCCTGCGTTCTCGAATCACTGCACCCGGCTCCAAGATATACTTTTATCATGCACTTTACAGCCTCAACATCAAGCTTGCGGTTGTAAGGGTCTGTAGTGTAATGCACAAGAGCCTTTCTCATCGTCTGTTTTGTTAAGCAGTTTCCGACAGATGTCTGGTTCACACATGACGAATCGCAAAAGCTCACGCCATCAGGTAGGCAGTCACCAACAAAATATCCGTCGCAGACAGATAAACCTCCAGTACAGCCACCAGTACCCGTGCTGTTGCACACAGAGTCATCAATAAACTGGCATGTGCTGTTGCAGATATCAATGAAGTATGTCTGTCCTACTGCATCACATCTGTCAGTCCTGAATCCGGGAGGTCTGCCGTCGCACTGCGCATCAGCACCGCATGCGAGACTGCAATTCCCGTCAAGGCTGAAAACACCGTTATTGCAGGTATAACCATAAGATATATTGGCGCAGATATAATTAGAATAAGGAGAAGTCACACAGTCAGCCACATGCGAATTTGTGCCTGTGCTGTAGGTCCCGAGGCATGCCTGATACCCGGAACATGAACCCGCTTCATAGCTGTATGTAATAGTAGCATCATCAGAAGACAGGCAGACATCAAATAGATAATTACCCTGATCGCTTCTCTCTACATGCGCATTTGTCAAATCAGAAATATCCAGAAAATTTATATCAACACAACCATTATTAAGATCCACCCTAGTAGGTATGCCTCCGATAGCATCGTGACAACAGACTTTATATGGATAATTTGTCTATGTATACAGTTCTGCATGTGCATTCGAAAGGCTGGACATCCTGTAGAGCGTGATGTTTGGAGCATTGCATACAGTCTGAACTTCACAGGACAGGACTGAAAAGGCAGGAGCCAAAATTAAGAAGAGAGATAAAAGAGCGGAAACAAAAAACAGTTTTATAAATATCATAATCCCACAGACCTAACCGCAACACACACCAAGACTGGCACAGCACTCCTCTTTTGTCACAAGCCTAAGATCAGAAAGCCTCGTATTGCATGTATTGCCCTTCTCTGCCGCCAGGCATGCTGTCTCCTGGAGATCAGAAAGCTTAGGTCCTGCAGGCTTAAAGACAACTGGCTCTTCTTCAGGAAGCTCAGGACCAATATCAGATATATTGTCTTCAACAGGTTCACTACCATTATCTTGTCCTACAATGACATCTTGATATTCATCAATAATATTTCCTGAAGATATATCATCAATCTCTTCCAAAAGTTCAGACATAGAAGAATCATCATGACCGGATTCCTGGATGATACGCCGTGCATTATCTAAAGATATATCCCGCCTTGCCACAAGGCTCGTAGAATACCTCTCCCTGTCACTTACATCAAGCGCCTCAAGCTCAAGCTCTCTTTCCCTTGCTATAGACACCAGAGTCCTAGCCTTCTTTTGCTGATTAAAAGCGAAAAAAAGCTCAACTCTCTCGAAAAAAAGGTCAAAAGAATACAAGAAGCCTCCAGGCATAATGCCTGCACCAGAATTACTAGAAGCTGCATAGGATACAGGCACGGCCGACAAGGATAACAACAATGCAAAAATGATAAGTATTTTCAAGACAAAAGCACCTTCAAATTATATTTATTAGGGATAGTATATAAAAACTCAGCAGCAAAGGTTGAAATCAGAACAGCAGCTTGCCTGCGTAACAATATCATTTGTTGCAAGACCGACAAGGTCGCAAAAACCATTGTATTCATACCTCAAGCACCATGCATTTGTCCTTATCTCCTGCTGCATGTTAACTTTTGCGGATTTTATTGTATAATCGATAGATATATTGTTCGGATAGACACCCATATATGTCACATCTTTCTCAAAATACAGAGAATACCCAGCCTTGCTAAGAACATCCCGCTCATATATCAGATATTCCTCAATATCATCCGGTATAGATTCATGGTCAACCACAGAGATTATATTATTCAGATTAGATTCTATCTGCCTCATAAAAAAGACAGTCATATCACTCTGCATATATGACAGATCAAGTTCGCGATCCTGCGTAAGTATCTCATTCAGGACAGTAAGAGAAAACAGGATAACCACTATACCTATCACAAAGAACTGTCCTTTTCTTACCTTTGTTTTTACACAAGAAAATTCAGTCATAATACCACGCTTTCCATTTCATAATATACGGCTGCGACATATCCTTATTCGCAAGCAATACAAACTCTTCAGACATTATATTCATCGCATTGTCAGATACCTCAGATACTATATATGTTTTCGGAGACACCCAAAGCACAAGACTGCGAAGGAAATGCCAATCATCCCTAGATACGATATTATCTGTAAACCAGGCAGTCCTGCCTGTAAACTTCCCGTAATTGACAATAGACACAGGAAGATTCCCCCCATAGCTTGTCATAAGTTCAGACTCCATGACAACAAATCGCGACCTGTTCTCAAGAATGCTGTCAAAGCCATCAACATGATACACCTCATTGTCCATATTCAGAACAGAAAAACTATGCGGCATCTCAATCCTGAATTTTATATAATTTCCTCTTGAATCAATTTCAACAATTGTATAATTGTTCCCGTCCAAAGAGAACATATCTCCTGAATAAATACCTGAAAAATTTCCGTCATTGGTGAAATTACGGTCCTGGTTCTCATCAATATAGACAAGATCGTAATCAATGCCTAAAGAATTGATTACAATAACACCATAATCCTTATGCTTAAGAGACATAATATTAAAACCATATATGCCGTTCGTTGAATTGATCACCTCTGAATAATTCAGCGTGTCTCTGTTGTCGCCGGAACAGGGTGATGGGTTATTTACTGTGCAATTAGCTGTACCAATAGTATAATTAATATCACCCAAATATACATCAACAGTCCCTATAGTCATATTCCACCAGTCTGCATCTGAAATATTAAGAGTAACAGAACTCTCAGTGCTAAGATAAAAAGAAAATGCATAAAAATACTTATAGAGACTATAAATATCCTCAGAAGGGCGAGCATAAGATATATAAGACTCCTCTGCACCAGAAGGCAACACTGTCGTGCTGTTCCACTTAAGGCCGAATATATCTTTTTGGACATCAAAATTCACAAGCGACTCATTGCTAAGGTTGGACACTTGTATTATTCCCTTACCTGACAGGAGAAAAGTTGAAAGTTTTTGATGATAAGTTGAATCCATAAGCGTTATGTTCCCTAGCATATCAACATAAGACCCTTCAAAAGGGATAATCAGAACATCAAAATGCCTCCAGTCACCAGCCCATGTAGTATTGCGCACCTCAAAACGTGTCTCTCTTCCGTTTATAATAACAGATTCATCCTGACCGAAAAAATTCTGAGACATGTTAGTGCTATAGCAAAGATATACATCATTATCATATGTCAGGATCCCTACACGCAGAAGCGGATTTATAAGATTGTGCGTAGATATGGCCACGCCCATATTCTGAAAATCGGATATATGTGTCACAAGAGCCAAAAAAGAATCCTGGCTATCTGCAACAAGCATATCTGTATAGCTCAGGCGGCTCATAACTTCCGCAATCTCACGCGACTCCTGGGAAAGCCTTGAGATGCGCCAGTCATTCCCATCCGGTACAACATCAATTACCCTTGCCGAATAGCTCAGAAGAATCATGATAGCTATGACTGCCTCAAGGCTGTGTACAAACCCGTCACGCCGCCTGCGCGACGATGCACCATTCAAGCACATTGCTTTCCCATAACCGCAAAATACCATAACAATCAACATGATTTGATTCAAAAATACATTATTTTTACCCTTACAATAAACCCGTCAAGTACAGAATACCTGTTCACAGTGACCATATTCCTTTCCACACTACCCCATCCATATGACAGTATTGTCCTTTCAAAGACGACAAAATTTCCGTCAGGGTCAATCTTTGATATTGTATAATTCATACCGGATATTAGAAGTGTATCACTTTCATAGAGACCCAAAGACAATACATCTGCTTCTGCATCAACAGTAGTATAAATTAAGGATGTCGCATTACTGACTGTAAGATTTACAGTGAAAGGACCATATGTCTTGTTAAATACAGCACTGCCAGTATGGTTATAGCCATCCATATCTTTCGTGATGACGACAGGATACTGGTCAATCTCAATCTTCTGCCTGTACCTGAAATTCTCATCTATAGCATCGCGGAGTTCAGTCTTGTTCTCCACATAGCTATAAATCTGTATCTCATTGATGACATGGTCTTCTGTCTCTATCAGATCCATTAATCTTTCAGAAAATATCCATGCCTCAGCACGGAGATTGTTGCGGTCTATTGAACTATAGAACGGACCGATAGAATCTAATGCAATAGTTGAAGCATAAACTATAGAAAGTGCAAGTAGAAAGAAAGCGAAAAGATAATCTATATTTAGCTGGCCTTTATGCAAGGAAGTATTGTTTTTGCAAGATATGGAAAAAAACATAGTATCTACCCGAAGACCAAAAACACCACAAATGCTACCACAGACAGGACAATTGCATGCTTTACACCGGCAGCCGCGGAACCCTCGCTGATTTCACCTGCCATAAGGCCGCTTGTTATCGCCTGCACCATAGCCATTATAAAGAACAGGGCTTCAAAATAGCACAGTTGTCCCTCACCAAAACCGAAAGGCACACATATAGAACACACAAAAGGAACCATAGTGCAGTAATTTACTTCTTCCGATGATGAGCTGGATGATCCGAAAAGGTTCACTTCTACAAGTCCTGAAGACAGGAGAGGTATAAGAATATTATACATCATAAGAGCAATCACAAGGAAAAGTACAGAGATGAAATACATCATGATGACCTGCTGAGACATATCTGATTTTCTTTCATCATGAAGCCCTTTTATTGTCTTTATGTCTGTGGAAAGGTCATCCATCACTTCAGTGACATCACCTCCCGCATTGAACGCTTCAAGAATTATGGTGAATGAACGCTTCATTATAACGCTGTACTTAAGCCTGTCAGCAAGAGATGACATGACCTGTATAAAAGGCATACCCCATGAAAGCTGATGTACTGCTCTGGATATTTCTAGATTAAGTTCACCATAGTCTGTATTCTTACGGCTCAGCAACGCATCCTGAAAAGTCATGCCGCTCTTCTTTGCTTCAGCAAAATCCCTCAGGAATCTTGGAAAATGTTCTTCCATCCTACTATACTTAGAAAAATTGAAATACGCATATAATGATGATGGAATAATAGACATTATTGCCCCGATAAACAGTACAATAATGCCTATAGACTGTAGAAGAGGGTCAAAAGCAAGACTGAATCCAAAGATGATGAACAGGATGCCTAAGACAAGAGAACCCTGCTTGATAAGTCTCTCATTCTCTGGCCTGAAAAATAATTTTATGTCAAAAGCCATCGCTATTTCATCTCCGGTGTTATTCCTTTTATAAATATTATTATACCTGCAGACACGATTGGTATGATAAAAAAGATTAAAGCCATTTGAGCGCCAACAATCATCCCTGAAAGATCAGTACCTCCCATTGAACCCATTATAGCTGTTATGACCATAAACATGATAGAACCGATCATCACGACTGTAAGATACATCTCAACAATCATCGAAAGCTTCTGCTGGAACGCCTTAAGTGTCATTTTATAACGTACAAGAGCCGCTTTTGACTTTTCATGAAGATATATTCTAAGATCACCCCCCGACATTTCTACAGTTCTCATACCCCATAGAAGATCAACAAACTGATTTGATGGCGTTCTCTCTGCCGCATTCTTAAGCGCACTCAGCATATCTATACCAAGAACATCCACTTCCTCTACAATCTTCCTCGCTTCCTTGGATATCTCACCATAGTCATCAAATTTAGAAAGAGTCCTAAACATAGCTATAGGAGGTGTGCCGCCTCCGGAAATAGTCGCAAGGTAAAGAGTAGCATAAGGCACAAGACCGTCTATCTTTTTCTCTCTCTCACCCATACATATCCCCGGATATACATAAAAAAAAGCAAATATAAGGACAGAAAAGAAAACTGCACCTAAAACTGAGAGAAACAGTGACATGAACAAGCTACCTGTTATCAGAAGTACCAATATAGACAATGGCAGTGCCATAAAAAAAAAAACAGCAGCAGATGTGACAGCAGCGACAGAGATATAGTCCTCAAGAGACATATTTATATCTGCTTTCTTTATAGATATTTTAAGATCCTGAAAATATGCAAAATATTGTTGAAGATGAGGTGTTGCAAGGTCTGACGCAAATCTCACATAATCAAATTTTTCATGTGTTTCTTCCGGACTTTTTTGAGGTTCAAGAGTCTTCAATGTCATAGTCCTCCCCTATAAGATCCATAAGTGTTCTGGTGTCATTGTAGTAAGCCTTTATGACTTCATTGACCCGCATAAAATTAGTAATATACTTATCAGACATCCACTCAAGCACTTTCATCCTCTGGCGTAGCTGGTCTTTGAGCAGATTTATGCTTATGCCTGTCTCAGCAGATATCTTGCCTAAAAGATAGCTGTCAGAGACAATGGAAAATGTATCATTAAAAGGGTTCCATTCAAATGGCTTGTTTGTTATGATTGTATCTTTTTCTGAATCATATCCTTTTATCTCTTGTATCTGAGTTACCCGTCTCACATATCCGTTCTTGAGCTTGATTCTTTTCGCAAAGACAAGCATATCTAGTGTCTCAATAAGGGATTTGGACAGGCTTATAGGCCTTGTGACCAGTCTGTCTATCACTTTCTCAAAGGAATCTGCATGGAAAGTAGAAAGTCCGGGATGCCCTGTCGCTATCTGCTGGAAAAGGACAGAAGCCTCAACACCACGTATCTCGCCCACGACAATATAATCAGGTCTTTGGCGCAGAGAGCTTTTCAGAAGGTCAAACATGCTGACCTCCCCGCGATGCTTGCCCGTGGTATCTGCCTCCCCGAAACCGGCTCTTGAAACTTCAGGCACCCAGTGCTCATGAGGTAGCTTAAGCTCAGGTGTGTCTTCTATTGACACTATCTTGGATGTCGGCTTTATGAACATTGAAAGAGCGTTTAGGACAGAAGTTTTTCCTGAAGCTGTAGCTCCCACAATCAAGACGGATTTACCGTGCTCGATATTAAGCCATAAGTATGCAAGCATACGGGAATCAATGCTTCCGAAATTCATCATATGCACAGGTGTCAAAGGTTCCTTAAGGAATCGCCTTATTGTTATATTTGAACCTCTTGAAGCGATATCTGTGGCAAGAGTGGCCTGAACTCTCGAACCGTCAGGCAGAGCGCCCTGAAGTATGGGTTCTGCCATAGATATCGCCCTTCCGGTCTTCTGCGATATCCTCATGACAAGCTTGTCCAGCACTTCATGGGTCTCAAAAATGACATCTGTCTGCAGTGAGCCAAGCTTTGGATCCCTGTGATACACATAGACAGGTATGCCCATACCGTCACAGCTTATATCCTCAACCTGCGGATCATTAAGCAGCGGCTGCATACGGCCAAGACCTATAAAATCACGGAGTATATAATACTTATATATATCAAGTTTGCTTGCATCTATATTAAACTTGAAGCGCTTCAGTATCTTGTCCATCATAGATACTATATACGCTTCAGAAGACTCCTTGCTGAAAGACTTGAAATCAACATCAATCTCATCTTCAATAACTGTCTTTATCTGTAATATACGGCTCTTGTCCTGAGGAGACAGCACAGGCTCAACAACTTTGTATACTAAACTGTTCACCTTATTATCCCAGACAACATTTGCCCAGGCATACACTTTCTCACCACGTTTAGGAGATGGAGGTGTCAACGGATATTTTATATTAGTCTTCAGAAAATCATCAGCAGTAAGGTCTTTTCGCACCCTGACAGTCTTTACTTCAAGATTATTGAGATCAACACTCTCTATATTATCCTTAAGCTGATTTTCTTTATTCTTAGGATTATCTTCTGGTGCATCATTGTTAAAGGAAGACCCGCCGACTGGTGTCACGACATAAGGAATTGCTGCTCCTATGC
>JAGLUQ010000180.1 GCA_023134675.1 Candidatus Aenigmatarchaeota archaeon
GCTATGTGCCATGGCATGATTGCGTGTGCATTACCTGCTATATGAAGGTTATCTGTCTTGTGTCCTCTTTTTTCAAGATTTTCAATCTCTTCACACAGCACTTTTGCGTCGATGACAACACCGCTACCTATTATGACTGTCTTGTTTTCGTATAGGATGCCTGACGGGATCAGATGAAACTTGTAGGTCTCGTCATCAACTACGATCGTGTGGCCTGCGTTGTTGCCGCCCTGGAATCTTACCACAATGTCTGATTCCTCTGTAAGGTAATCTATAAGTTTTCCTTTGCCTTCATCGCCAAATTGCGTGCCTACTATAATTGTGCCGCTCATGATAGAATCGCCTTTATATGATAAGTTGGTCGGCTCTGTTATTAAGTTGTTATGTTTTTTATTTTTTCAGGTGATGGATGTTTGAGAAATGATGCTTGGAATGTTTTTTTATCTTCATCCTGCTGTCAAGCATTGATATGCTTATACATGCCATCCCTGTGCCTGAAAGAATCAGGAGGGCTGACTGGATGAGGGTGAGAGTCAGAGGTTCCATGCTGATATTTGTGCTTTGTTGGATAAATAAGTTTTTTATGATAGGACTGGATAATGTTTATGAATTATTGTAGACATCAGACACTTTTTCATCTTTTGTGATAATCAGCCTGAATCTTTTTTTCATCTGAAATCTTTTTTTGCGTATGTGTGTGTCATATCCTGCTTCTCTGGAAAGTTCTTCCAGATCAATTGTATAAATCTCTGTGGGGTTATTGCTGTTTATTTCCCAATAGCTTTGATCCGGATAATATTCTTTTAGTGCCTGGCTTTTTGGCTGTTTTATCTTGTAGTGCTGTTCAACACAACTTTTGCATCCACAGGGTTCTATTATTATGGTGGGCTCTGTCTTCATCTCTAAAAAATCGCTCAATACCTCACGCATGCCAAAAAAATTATTGGACATGACGAAGTCTGGTTCGGGTATGGACTGGTCTGTCAATACATCTTCAATCCTTTTTTTTAGAAAACTGTATTTTCCTATATTTCCATCAAATAGCTGATATGGATCAATTCCTATAGCTTTTGAGAAATGTTTGCCTGATCCCAGTGTTTCTACACCTGAAAAACCAGAACCTACACACCAGAGAGTATCGTTTTCACCGATCAAGCCTGCCTTTTTCAAGATTTTGGATTTTGTTGCGTTGGTTAAATATTTATTGCTGCTATAAGCGAGTACGGGATATATCCCTAATAATGCAAGGTAACCTAACATGGAAATATTACAATTGTTTAATTTTATAATGATGACTGATAATTTGGTATTTAATGGGATATATTAAAGATGAGGTTAGCTTTCAATATTTTCCAAGGCATTCTTGCGTGAAGCAGTTGGCATTTACTGCGCTGTGCCCGGGATTTATCCAGCATGATTTTCCGTCTTCTGATATTTCTCCGTCTTCCTCTCTGCACAATGCCTGAGCTTCGGGGTCATCAATCGATATCATCTTTGATATCACTTTCTCTTTGCATTTTTTAATATTGTATTCCAGGCGTTCTCTGCCCGAGTCCAGGGTGTTCATGTTTTCCATCTTTTCTGCGATGTCATCTGAAATCTTTATGCTGTTGCAGAGACCTATACTGCCCGATGACGGGTTGTTGAGCGCAATCTCTGTGACGCAGTCTGATATCAGGTCCAGCTCTTCTGTGGCTGACCATTTTCCTATATATATGCTATAGCATATTTCCGGGTCTTCCTGAATCTTTGCCCTGCACAGCAGCTGGCTTGGCTCATGTTTTATCTTTTCGCATGTGCCAATACTTTCTGCATTTTTTGCTACAGCATTGTTGCAGACTTTCCATATATTTTCATCGTCTTCAAATTGATTGCATGCTTTCGAGCTGGTCTCAAAAGTGAATGCTGTCATGTAGCATTCCCTGTGCTCAATATATGTGTCCGGTATGTTTTCGCATATCTTTGTGTCTCTCTCTTTTTCTGCAAAAGCTATCATGCAGCCGTATCTTGTGGTCTTTTCCGGTATCTTTTCGCAACCTGAGACTTTACCGGTATCTATTATTTTTGCAATGGTTGATGTGTAGCATTTTTTCTTGTGTGTGCTTGTCCCTATCTGTGTGCATATAGATATGTTTCCTGTCAGTTCAGATATCTCAAGCAGGCACTCATCAGGGTAGGCAAGTTTCATGCAGCCTTCAGAATCTTTTGCCTTTATTGATGCTTCCATGTAACAGTCTTTCCTGTCCCAACTTGCTGTTATGTCTGCGCAGTATTCCCATTTTCCTGTCGTTGTTGCGTAGTTGAAGTAGCAGTCATCTCTTTGAGATTCTCTTGGTATCATCCGGCAGTATTCTATATCGCCTGTCACATTTGCCGCTGCCATGTAGCAGTAGCTTTTTGCAATCTCGCTTGAGAGCTGTTCACA
>JAGLUQ010000181.1 GCA_023134675.1 Candidatus Aenigmatarchaeota archaeon
TTTGAACCCGAGTCACTGGCTTGAAAGGCCAGAATGATTGGCCGGTCTACACTACGGGAGCACTTATGAATCTTATCACAAGATATATAAAAAGGATAAAATATAAAAAGCTATTTCTTGCTGACAATCTTGTATTTTGCCACTTCATCAATAATGTCAACATGTGTCAACATAAAGTTCCGGCAGCAATACCTTTTGAGCCCTACTTCATCAAGAGCATCTTTAGGTGTCTTGCCGCCATCAACAAGCTTTCTATATTTCTCCCACTTACTGCCAATGACAGTTCCGCATGTCATGCATCTTACTGGTATTATCATGATACATCATCTCTTGCTTGATTGTCTCTTCCTTCGTGGACCCTTGCTTGAATGTGATTCCTTGCTGGTCTCATTCCGTCTTGGATCATTCACTATAAGATTTCGGTCATATGCGACAAAAGTGCTCTTAAGCTCATCGCTTCCAGTCCATGCAACAATTCCTCTTGCAACAGCCTGCCTTGCAGCATCAATCATACCTGTTGTGCCGCCACCGTTTGTCACAATATCTATATCAAGCGTGTCAGCGACAGATTTTGAAAGCCTTATAGGCTCAATAAGCCTCAGCCTTGAAAGCTCCGGCTGCACAAGTCCAAATGGTATCTTATTTATCCTAAAAGTGCCTTTGCCTTTCTTTATAACAGCTCTTGCGACCGCATTCTTCCTTTTGCCTACTGAATTTATAATCTTCATAACTCTACACCTTCGCACCCAGCCACTTACTAAGATCAAGGACTGTAACATATTTCTGGTTCTTAAGCCTGTCTTTTGTGACATCAAGCTTTTCCGGCTTGCCTTTCACTGAAGCAGGCACGCCTATATAAACAGACAGTTTTCCGAAAGCCTCTTTTCCTTTCGCTTTCTTTCTTGGGAGCATACCTCTTACAGTCCTTCGCACAAGCCTGTCAGGCATCCTTGAAACAAAAGGTCCTTTATATACATCTCCGCAATCCCGCATCTTCTTGTATTTTGCGAAAACAGTCTCTTTGCTTCCGGAAATAACAACCTTTTCCGCATTTACAATAACAACAGAATCACCGGCAAGAAGCTTTTGAGCAACTTCTGACGCCATTCTTCCAAGTATAAGATCAGTACCATCAATTATCATCATAATCACCTATACGATAATCCTCAGGTTCTTGCCCTTTGGATTCTTCTTCATAAGCTCTTGAATTGTCGTAAAGCTGCCTTTTGCAGACTTCAGCTTGTCTTCAGCTGAAGACGATACTGAAAAAGCTGCGACTTTCACAGGCTTTGTTACAACACCGTCGCCGAGCACCTTGCCCGGAACAATCAGTTCAAGCTTTCCGTCATAGAATTTATCAAGCTTTGCAAGATTTACGCTCGGCCTCTGTCTGGATGACTTGCCAAGAAATCTTGCGATATCTTTCCATATATTAACATTTTCCTTTGTGGCCAGCTTTTTCAAATCCCTTATGAGACTAACAGTAATCGGATTTGTAGGGCCTGTTCTTATAGTCATGTTCTAAACCTCCTCTTATTGGTTTCCCTCGCGCAGAAACGCATTGCAAAAACACGCCTGTACTAGGAGACAATGCCAGAAAAACAGCATTGAACAGGATTAATTAAAGGAATAACTTTATAAATGTATTTAAGATTCAGGATAATTGATGCAGGGGAAGGGATATTCCTGAAAAGACCCCATGCGCATATTTAATTTAATAATGAACAAGTGACTTCACACCTTAGTGTGAATGCCGCTCACGCCTTGAGGGAGTCCCCTCATTTTGAACCCTCGAAGAGACTGACTCACGGGATCTTAAGTCCCGCGCCGTTGACCAGGCTTGGCGACCCCTGCACAATACCTATTTGACCTGCTTCTTAAATGCCTCTTCAAACTCGCCAACATCATTTTCTATTATCTTAAGTGACTTCCTGATTATATCCTGCGGACTCAGACCGGAGACAGACTCTACATACAATATTATATGCGAACTGTCGCCCTCAATAGTCACAGCACCATCAGGACATGCAACAGAGCATGCTCCGCATAGATTGCAGGAATATGGATCCTTCAGCTTAAGATCTTTGGTTATAAGACCTAACGGACATGCATCTACGCAGGCCTTTGCTTCATTCAGTCTTTTCTTGTCCACTTTTAATGTAGGAAAGTAATTGAATCCAACAATAGAACTCTGCCATTTAGCATGCTGTTTTGCTGTACCTATCTGCGCCGTTGCCTCTAAATCAATAGCCTGCTCTTTCAAAAGCTTAACAATCAAAACATCGCCTTCTGCCGGCTTGACATCAGGATCTGTAGACTTCATATCCTTCGCATAGACATTGCACGGACCTTTCTTCTTAAGGACAAATTTGACCTCGCATGAAGAACATCCTTT
>JAGLUQ010000182.1 GCA_023134675.1 Candidatus Aenigmatarchaeota archaeon
GTGTTTGTTATGTGGTCCTTGCCTTTGATTATGTGCGTCAGGTTCAGGTCATGGTCGTCGACTGCGACGGCGAAGTTCATCAATGGCCAGACCCTGTACTTGTTCTTTGTTCTCGGGTGCGGCTCTTCGCTTATCCTGAAGGCAGGCCAGTCACGGACTGCAGGATTCTTGTGTTTGATGTCTGTCTTGATTCTTACGACTGCGTCGCCTTCTTTGTATCCTTTGAACATCATTTTCCATCTTTTTAGGTTATCTTCAGGATTTTTGTTTCGGCAGGGGCATGCTATCTTTTTGTCTATAAGTTTTTTGAAATCTTCGGGGTTGCAGGTGCAGACATAGGCATGGTTTTTGTCTATAAGTGTTTCTATTGTCTTATAATATAATTCCATCCTGTCTGACTGGATTATGACACTGTCTATCTTGTTGCCTGAAAGCCATCTTGCGTCCTCTTCTATCATCTTATATGCCGGCGGGTAGATGTTTTTTGCGTTTGTGTCTGATATTCTTAAGATCATCTTGCCATTATACATCCTGCAGTATTCTGAGTTCAGGATAAGGGGGAATGCATGGCCTATATGTAGAGGGCCTGAGGGCGAGGGTTCAAATCTCATTATTACCTTTCCTTTTACTGCGTTTTTCAGTTCGGGAAGGCCTGTCCTCTTCTCTTTTTTCTCTTTTTGTTTTATGTTTCCTGATGCTATCTCTTGTTTCTGGTCTTCAGGTACCATGCTGTTTATGTCTTTGACTGTGTCGTTTATGATTTGCTGGAGTTCCTGTATGTTTTTCCGGTAATCAGGGAATTCGGCTAGAAGTGAGCCTAATAGTGCTTTAGGGTTTGCCTTTCCATCGAATCTTGCTGCATTAATCAGGGCTAGTTCTCTTGCTCTTTTTTTTATATCCGGCATGATGCATCATCTTTACTTTAATTATTATGTTTTTATTTCACCTTTATATCTTTGATTTTATACAAACATAAACATCTATCAGAATACATACCATTGTCTCCTTTATATTTTTCATTTATTGTTTTTATTGCTTTTGGAAAATTGAAGGGTGGTTCTTGAAGATTTATAATTCTCCATTTTCCAGTGAGTATATCTTTATTTTTCATCTGTCTTGTGAATGTTGTTGTAAGAAGATATTTTGATTTACTTTTTTTAAAATTTTCAATTGTGGACTTTATATCTTTAAATGAAAGGTGAACTAATCCATCTCTGCATAATATTAAATCTGCCGACGGTAAAGTATTATCAATCATGTTTATTTCTTTAAACTCTATCTTCTTATTGCCATATCTTTTGGTGTTCTTTATAATTATTTCTGGAACAATATCATATCCAATATACTTTTTTAAATCTAATTTTATTTCTTTCATCCAATTGTAATCGCCACAAGGAATATCTAATACTGTTTTTATATTGAACTCTTTTATTAAAATAGGCAACTCTTTTCTAATTACAATTGTGTGTTCTAAGGTAGAACCAGGACCAGATACGGATTCATTACTGTCCCAAATATTATTATGGTATATATCAGAAAATATTGATCTTGCTCTCTTTTTTATATCCGGCATGATGTATCATCTGATTTTTTGTATTGAAAGTTTAAAAAGTTCGCTTGAAATAAGAATTTACTGTAAGATTGTATCGTTTTGCATCGGCTGCTTTGTCGTCTTGGTTTTCTTATATTTTGCCATTGCTCTGGTAATTATCTCGTTCACTGATGTGAACATGTTCCTGTCGATGAGCATTACGAGCACTGATGTTATCAGGATACTTGAGAATATGCCTCCTACAACGATGTTTGTGAACATCACCACATTTGCTATATCTGCGAATGCTATGTTGGCGCCTATAACTGTGACCATCACTGTCGGAGTCAGGCCTTTGGCGCACATGGCGTCAAGCATGTATACATCTTTCTTTTCAAATTCTTTGCTGTTGACATATCTTCTTACAGATGATCTTGCAAGGTATGCGATAAAGAAGAATACAAGGCCGTATATGAGATATATCCACTGGTTGAAGTCGACGAGAATGCCGAGGTAGACGAAAAGGAATGTCCTGATTAGGAAGCTTATGTCTTTGAAAAAATGTTTTGTCTCAAGTCCCAGCAGGCCTACGCTTTCTTTCTGTTCCTTGTAGAGCAGCTTGCTCCAGATTGCGACGTTGCCAAGCATTATTGAGAAGAAAAATATTGTTATCACACCGTTTGCCATGACATATTCAGCGAATGCGTAAAGCGTTACAAGGAGACCCATGGTAGCTATAGGTGCGCTGCTGTAGTGGCCCATGTGTTTCAGTACGAATGCCCATAGCATGGCACTTACCAGTCCTATGCCCAGGCTCAGGAAGATGTAGCTTGTAAGGCTCTG
>JAGLUQ010000183.1 GCA_023134675.1 Candidatus Aenigmatarchaeota archaeon
TCGCACAGCTCGCCCACTTCCTCATTCAGCTTGACAGTCCTCAGAAGTATTCTCTTATCATTATCCGAATCATCGCCATAATACTTAGTAAGACGCCCGCTCTCAAGCTCAACAAAATCCAGAAGCTCTTTCATTTCCATAAATATACATGAGAGTGAAAAGATAAAAGATTTTGTATTAGCCCAAAAAACACATATATCTTTCAAAAAACAATCAATGCCTATGACAATCCATATAGGCAGTCTCGAATTCAACATCCGGGAATGCACAGACAACGACTACAGGTTCTGCTACAGCCTGACCAAAAGGAACATGTCTGATTATGTGAACAGGCACTGGGGCGGCTGGAACCCGAAAATATTCAGGGACTATTTCAGCAAAGGCAATATCAGGATTGTAGAATACAAAAACAGAAGAATAGGCCTATACGTCTTTGAATTCAAAAAAGATCATTCTTATATAAACAGCATCCAGATATCAAAAAGATTCAGAAAAAAAGGCTTGGGCACAGCTATATTGAACCTGATGGAAAAGGAATCAAAAGAGAGGAAATTATCAAAGATACGGCTTGGAATATTCAAAGAAAACCCGGCAATAAAGCTTTACGAAAGGCTCGGATATAAAAAGATAAAAGATTATAATTCTTCAATCATAATGGAGAAAAAGATTTAGTTTGATTAACAAATTTCCCACCGTTCGCTTCGCTCACTCCATAGCAGGCTGCAGAGTATTTACCCAAAAAAAATCAAGAATTATAAGAACCAATATCATTTATACGCATATCCATATTATAAAAATAATTTGTAATAACTGTCATAAGAACAGACATCTGTAAAGGACTATTCAAATTATGTGACAAATAAACATTACCTTGAGGTGTTTTAGTATCAATAATTAATCCAGTTGCATCTCCGTAAGGCAACAAGATCTGTCTTAATAAACCGCCATCCCAATCACAGACACCGCTTTTCTTTGCATTATCTATAAACTCTTGAGGCACATCACAACATCTCATAGCATCTAATGCAAGTTTTTCATAATATTCTTCATTCACATCTGAACTTTTCAAATATTCTAAAAAATCATCACTAATCTCTGCAGAAATACTATGGTAAGGAATCCTGTCTCTCATATTATAATAAATCCTATAATTCGGCTTAACAGAAGACATACTTTTATCAGAAAGATAATTTGTAATAATTGACAGAAGAACAGACATCTTTGAAAGACTATCCACATTATGTGATCTATATCTAGTTCCAGATTCAGTATCATATTCTATAACTAAACCAATTGCACTACCACTTGGAAAAATAATATTATCTAATAACCCACCATCCCATTCACATAAACCATTTTCTTCTACTCTATCGATACTATGTTGAGGGAATTTACTGATTTTCATAGCATCCAAAGCAATTTTATCATACTTCTCTTTATTTGGATTCGAATTTCTCATATCCTCTACAAACCAATCATCAACTTCTATCAAAAGATTATGATATGGCATTTCATCAACTAATAAATATTGAATTCTATAATTTGATTTTTTCAAAGACATAACTATGATATTATAACAGAAAAAATATAAAATGAACTACAGATTATAACTTATTAGGAATAAACAATCAGACAACAAACTTCGCAACACCATCATGCTTCCTGACAGCAATCCTGTCTCCCTTCTTCAGAAGAATCTTACCTTCCTCATCATTGTCATACAAAAGGTATGCCTCCTCACGCAGTATCTCAACCTCGACAACAGATGACTCGCCGGCAACAACAGGCATACTTAGCTCATGCCGATTATTCAGCACAATTCCTATACCCTTCTCAAACTTATCTCCCCCAAGAGAAGTGTAATACGCAGTAGACCCGAAAGGCGTAGATATTACCACCCCGTCACCAATAACATTCTCATACAATAATTCATCATCCAGATAGACATTGAACCTCACAGCCTTGGTGAACAGCTTGTTATGCACCTGCGCCTCATTCAGCCCCACAACAATCTTGCCTTTGAAGTCTGCTTCAATCTTCATATACTCCTTAATTTCATACTTGCCGCTCTTAAGCCTCTCAACAGCCGACTCAATATCGTCAGGATTAAACTCGCACCTGTTGCATTTAGAGCTGCACCGGACAGTCACTTTCGGTACACCGGGATAAAGTCTCTCAGAAAAAAGTATAGCACCGTCACCGCCGTAAGAAAACACGAATTCCGGGTTTTTCCTGTC
>JAGLUQ010000184.1 GCA_023134675.1 Candidatus Aenigmatarchaeota archaeon
GCAGCAGAAGCATTGGCATCCTGTGTCAGCGACTCCGAGCTTGATGCGGACCACATACTTCCCTCGCCTTTCAATAAGGATGTTGCAAACACTGTCGCAAAGGCAGTTTCAGATGCCAGCATAAGATGCAATGTTTCAAAGAAGTAATATAAGGTCATTTCTTTTTGATTATTAATGAAAACAATAGTTATTTAAAATTAATTCATATTAAGGTTTATGTTTTTTATGAACAAACCAGGTTATGATACTGAATTTTTGGAAACCTTTGCAAATTTTAGTCCTACAAATGGTCAATATCAAGAGATTAAGAAACATTTCCCCGATATAAAACTAGTTGGAGTTGAAAATGAAAAAGGCACATATGATATATTAGATCCAAGCGACCTAAAAGATGATGATCAAATAAACCTTTACTGGGACATAAAGTTTTTTGAAAAGACACTTTGGTTGCCTGATGAAAATTTCTGCTCAAGGCTGGACAACTATATTCCAAAAAATGAAACACAACAAGATTTACTTGATGCAGTATATCATCTGTTGGATTTAGACAAAGGGTCTGCTGGTCTTTTAATTTCAGGAGAAGTAAGTACTGGAAAAACACATTGTTCTGTCGGCGCATCTAAGGAACTGATGAAAAAAAGATCAAATACTTTCTATTTTATGACAGAAGATCATTTTTATTTTAATAAAAAAATATCATTTGAACCCGATTCTATATTCATATTGGATGATTTAAATAATCCTTACAGTTTTTTTAAAGATAGATTCTTGGAGATTGTCCAGTTTGTGCATGATAAGGGTGGCAGGATTTTTGTTACGACCAACAAAGAACCTGATTCTTTTTTAAAAAATGCTTTGGCAATAAACGATAACAAAGAACGCATTCTTGACAGGATGAAAGGCCTATTCTATGTATTGGAAATAGAAGGTCAAAGCGAAAGGACATCAAAGACTTGGTATGAAGCGTTGGAACAGTAAAAAACGGATAAATAATATGAAACAGATTCTAAAATCTAAATCCTCTTAAAATGGTATGTAACATACGCTTTTTCATAACGTCCCAAACCACCAACAAAACATTTAAACTATTCCCGCTCAATTATCATCAGGTAGAGCCGATGGTACATATAAAAAAGCTAGTTCTTCACGGTTTCAAGTCATTCCAGAAAAAGATAGTGGTGCCTCTCTACCCCGGCTTCAATGCAGTCATCGGCCCCAACGGCTCAGGCAAGTCAAATGTCATGGATGCCCTCACTTTCGTCCTAGGAAGACGCAGCCGCGCATTAAGGGCAGGACGCATGGATCATCTTCTCTTCAACGGAGGGACCGGCAAGAGCCAGGCAGATTTCGCCTTGGTATCTCTAGAATTCGATAACACCAAAAGAGAGATGCCCATAGACGAGGACACAGTCACAGTCGCAAGGAAAGTCAATCGCATGGGCCTGTCCATATACAAGCTCAACGGCAAGACAGTCAACAAGAGAGAGATAGACGACATCTTCCGCGCCATAAACCTTGACCCGGACGGGCATAATATAATCCAGCAGGGCGACATAACAAGAGTCATAAACATGAAGCCCAGAGAAAGAAGGGAAATAATAGACGAGATAGCAGGCATAAAAGACTACAACGAAAAAAAAGATAAAGCTTTGACAGAACTTGCCGAGGCCGAGATAAAGCTCAACGAATCAAAGATTGTCCTTGACCAGAAAAAAGAATACCTTGACAAGATGAAGATGGAAAAAGAGGCAGCAGAGAAGTTTGTAGAACTTGAGAAACAGCAGGAGTACGCAATGGCCTGCATAGCCCACTCAAAGGTAGAAGGCATAAAAAGCATACTGGAAAATGTCAGGAGCAATCTCAAGATAAAAGAAGCCGAGTATAAGGGATCAAACACCAAAGTAGGCACGTTTGACACAGACCTCGACAAATTTGAGGCAGAGCTTGAGAAAGTAGACAAGGAAATCTTTGAGAAGAGCATGGATATAGAAGGCCGAAAAGAGATAGAAGACATAAACGAAAGGATAATAAAAAGGGCGGCAAAGGTTGAATCTTACCATAAAGACATGGAACGCCTTGACGAGATGATATCCCGCCTTCAGTCAATAAATATCAGCAGAGGAGAAGATGTCTCAAACAGATCCGTGAAAAGCATACTTGACTCAGGCATAGATGGCGTCTTAGGAAGCATAGGCACTCTCATGTCAACATCTGCCTCATACC
>JAGLUQ010000185.1 GCA_023134675.1 Candidatus Aenigmatarchaeota archaeon
GGACTCTTGTGGATAAGCTTAAGGTTCCGTTTTTGATTCTTTTGCTTTTTGGTCTCGCCCTGTCATATTATCTTTATTCAAAGAGGAAGTCTATACCTTCCCTGGATATGGGTCTGGCTGTGCCTAAGAGGAAGAAGAAGATTAATCCCGGGAAGTCTGCATTGCTAAAGCTCAGGCGTGCTGAGAAGCTGTTTGAGGAAGGGAAGATGAAGGAGGCCTATACTGCGGTCTCTTCAGCTGTCCGGTATTATTACAAACATACTTTGAATCATTCGGGTGAGAAGGAACTGACAAGCACTGAGGCTATACGGCTTTTGAAGGAAGGTGATTCTTCTGATATCTCAAAGGCGAAGGAATGCTTTGCTACTTGCGATCTTGTCAAGTTTGCCAAGTATAAGCCTAATAAGGAAGATTTCGGGAAGATCCTGTCTTTGGGCAGGGAGATTGTCGGGTGAGGTGTGAGATATCATTATGAGACTATTAATTTTTACAGAAGGAACAATCCTGATGCATAAGAATGCAGCAGGCCATACTCGCAATCAGATTATTCGGCAAGTTGAGGAAAATGAAGAATCAGTCAGTGATTATAAATCCTATGTGCCTGTAGGTGATGCAGTCAAAAAATTGCATGAATGGAAAAAAGATGGTGTAGAAATATTGTATTTGACTTCCCGCAAAAAACAGGAAGAAATCATACAAATCCAAGATGTTTTAAAAAAACATAATTTTCCTGAAGGTCAACTATTATTCTGCCGGAAAGATGAAGAATACAGAGATGTTGCAGAAAGAGTAATGCCTGATGTTTTAGTTGAGGATGATTGCGAAAGTATAGGCGGGATAGATGAGATGACAATCACTCATATCATGCCTGAAATTAAGAAGAAAGTCAGGTCAGTGCCAGTCAAAGAATTTGGTGGGATTGATCATCTTTCAGATAAAATATTTGAGTTATGATGAAGAGATTTTTAATTATTTTCTTTCCCTTTCTCTTCCAGCGCTTTTTCGATATGATACAGGTTTACTATGTCTTCCTTGTTGTATTCCAGAAGCTTTTTCAATGAGTTCTCGCATCCGTTCCGGTATCTTTTCCAGAGTCTCACCGCTTCAAGGCCGCTTGTTATGCCCGAATCCCTTGATAAGTTGAGCATGATCTCTATCGCTTTCTGGCCGCCTTTCCAACCGTGCTTCCAGCAGGAGTACATCAGGTCGTGATGCTCTAAATTTGAGAAGTCAATATTGGGGTACTTGTGCGAGAGAAAGGGTATGTCAAATCTTTTGCCGTTGAAGGTGACTATCTTTTTTGTCTTTCTTATCATGTCGTTGAGGCTGTCTTCTGTAAGGTCTATGCCTTCCACAAGCTGGATGACTTCCTCCCCATTGTAGATGCCTATGACTGTTACGCTGTTCCTGTATTTGCTTAGGCCTGTTGTCTCTATGTCAAGGTATTGCTTCAAGGATATCACGTTTCTGTTATTTTTATAGGACAATCGTCTGGTCTCTTTTGGGTCCGACAGACACTATCTTTATCGGAAGATTGAGATATGATGAGATGAATCTGATATATTCTTTTGCGTTGTCGGGAAGGCTGTCATATTCTTTTGCTGTGGATATGTCTTCATCCCATCCTTTAAATTCTTTGTATATAGGTGTAATGTCTTTCAACGTGTATGGATCTCCCGGGAAATCTTCAGTCTCTTTTCCGTCTATCATATATCCTGTGCATATCTTCAGGGTATCGAATCCTGATAGGACATCAATCTTTGTTATTATGAGCTCTGTCAGGCTGTTAAGGTTTTTTGAGTGATTGAGCATTACAAGGTCAAGCCATCCGCATCTTCTTGGTCTTCCTGTCGTAGTGCCGTATTCATGGCCTTTGTCTCTCAACTGTTTGCCTGTATCATCATCCAGTTCTGCAGGGAACGGGCCTTCTCCTACCCGCGTTGTATAGGCTTTCATGATACCTAATACGTCTGTTATCCTGTTTGGTCCTATTCCTGAGCCTGCGCAGGCTGCTGACGCTACAGTATTTGATGATGTGACAAAAGGGTATGTGCCGTGGTCTATATCTAGAAATGTGCCCTGAGCACCTTCAAAAAGGACTTTTCGCCCTTTGTCAAGTTCGTGATTTATGAAGCTTGAGCTGTCAAATATCAAAGGCCCTATCTTTT
>JAGLUQ010000186.1 GCA_023134675.1 Candidatus Aenigmatarchaeota archaeon
CCCGCACCCAAAACAGCAGCATCTATATCATACCCTAAAAAAGCGATCTTGTCGTCAAAGCTCACGACCCAGGGCCGGGAAACAGCCACATTCGTGACAGTCTCAGAAACGCCCTGCTGCGGATAGAACCTATAAACTCTCATAGACCCATCATAAAGCTCAGAAAAGTTGTACGGCTCAGCAATAGGGGAAAAAAGCACGCGCTCTTCCTCAACAGGCTCAACAAAGATATAAGGATAAAATATATCAACAGCCAAAAACAATGCAATAAGTGAAATCCCCGAAATCATGAAAAGCTTTTTCTTCCTCTTAGGATGGCCTTCAAAAGTAAGTTTAGATACAAACCGGTCATACAATCCCATCCATTTCCTGCTCCTCTTAAAAGCTGTGACATTGCCGAAAAAGACACAGATAAAAGCTATCTCAGCAACAATTGAAACAAGATTGATAGGAATACCAAGATAAAGGTTGGAAAACATCACAGTAAGAACCACTAAACTGATACTAAGAGCAACAGACAAAGCAACTCTCTCCAGAGCATCAACCTCTCCATCCTCAAAAAACGAATAAGAAGCTATATACCCGGGAATAAACAAGACAAAGACAAGACCTAAAAGAGCCCTGGATACAGAATAAAGACTATCAATGCCGATAACATAAGATAAAAGCGTCACCGCAAGAAGATAGATAAAGACCTTACCGATAATCTCATTTTGCTTTATACTTATATCTTGACTTTCCTGTCTTTGATCTTTTGATTCCTGTCTTTGATATATTATTATCATCAACTCCTTTCTCAGCAAACTTAAACGCAAGCACCCAGAACATGCTTATCCAGATAAAGAACAGTATCCAGCCCAGATGCGTGTGCACCGCAAACAGGGCATCCCTGCCAAAATAAAGCCCTGTCAAAAACAGGAGTAGAACCCGCATGACATTGGCAAGGAATGTCCCAAAAACACCCACAGCAAATAACAGCAACCGTCTTTTCACAGTTAATTTTAAATCCATTGCCATGGCGAAAAATGCAGCGATAAAGACGCCCATTGAAGTCACTCCTGAACAGAAAGCCCCGATAAACACGCTGTATGAGTCGTCAAGAAGAGATAAGGAATATCCACCCTCGGCAGGTATAGAATAGACATGTATCCCGATTGTATTCAAAATGCCCTGCAGAATAGCAGTGATCATGTTTATCATCGGCAAATATACCGACTTGAACCTGAAGTCAACAGCACCGGTCATAATATACTGGTATGCAGCGACAGGAAGTATCATAAGCCCGACAACGATAAAGAACCTGAAAGCAAACCGTATCATAGGATCTTCAAAATCAGCTGACTTCTTAAGCGCAAGAAATACTGCCGAGGCAAAATACACTAAAGAAAAGAACAGAGGCACAATAGCATTCATGTTCCGCGTATAGAATATAAGGAAAAGAAACACAAGCGCAAAGCCGAAAAATGAAAGCATCTTGACAATGTCTTTCTCCTTCAGCCGCTCTTCAATAACCTGGTACCCAAATAAAAACCCGGCAGACAGCAGCATCACAAAAAATGTAAGTATTATCTGTACCTTGTTGAAATCCTCATGCACAAAACCGTGGTAGAATATCTCAAATACATACAGGAACGACCCCAGTAGCAGGATAAGTCCCAGCATTGATATCGTATTCATCTTCATTGCTACAGCACCAGCATATAATATTATGAATCAATACGTTTATAAAAGATAATAACCTAAAATCATAAGACATATAACAATGAACCATAACAAAGAATCATAACAATGAATTTTTTGAATTATAAATAAAAATATAGAGTTAAAATAATAGATAAGTTTATATAGTTAAAGTGTGTATAATATATAAAAGAGGTAATAATAATGAAAAAGATATTTGTCATCATCGCAATGGTTGTATTTCTCTCAATGGGTGCAACAGCTCTGGCAGAACCGTCCTTACCGGGCTTGATGTTTGCTGAAGAAGAAGTTCGAACGAACGGTTATGCATACGATGTTACCCTTGCAGGCGGCTATATATATGATGATGTGACCGGCGACGGCATACCAGGAGCAGAAGTCACCGTACACTGTGTTGAGACAGGAAAGACAATGACAGATACCACAGACAGTTTCGGATATTACCTTGTAACAATACAATGT
>JAGLUQ010000187.1 GCA_023134675.1 Candidatus Aenigmatarchaeota archaeon
ATGCCTGCGCATATACAAGAACCCGGAAATTCTGGAGAAGCAGGCTTTCCTGTTCAGGCGTCAAAGGCTCTTTGAGTATCTGCGTCTCGGGGATATCTATTCCTCCGTTATCTCCCGGCGACTGCAGGAACACAGCACCAAGGGTAGAGCTTGCGAAAATGACTGCGATGAAGAGTACCATTGATTTCTTGTTGGCCCAAATACTTTTATTTTTCCTTGCCATAACAATAATCACGCTTAAAACTTTTTATTTCTTGCCTACAATGTTCTCTACAAGTTCACTTAACTGGCCTATCTTTTCTCTTGAAAGTCCGCTTCTTGTAAGTATATCAGGAGAGACATACACGAAATCCTTTATGTCATGTACTCCCAGCTCGCAGAGCTTTAAGACTGTCTGTGCATCAAGATTCAGTATGGTGAGAGGGTATGCTCTCTTTTTTTCTATAAGATTGTTAAGGCACCCGTTATCATCTGGATAGTTCCACCCGACAAGTTCAAGGTTCTTGTTCTTGCATTCTGCATACTGCTGCGCATGTGCAGAAAATTTAGTATTTGTGACAATTATGGCCTCCTTGAAATTGTATGACCCCTCTTTCTTTCCTTCAAAGCCGTCCTTGAGATCCTGGAGCCTCGCCCATACTCTCATAGGAACCTTTAGCCCTGTGAACCTGTGATAGCTGAAGTGATGCTTGCATTCCACAAAAGATATCTCATCACCTTTCCTGAGCAGCACATCAATCTCATGGTCTGTGCAGAAACCCTGCGGCTTGGGTACAGGGCTCCATTCAGTCTCATACCCGTAATACTGGTACAGATGGCAGATATATTTCTCAAACTGGTGCGTCACAGGATCAAGCGCAGCAATAGCTTTTCTGATATTGTATATCGCAGCAGTATGTGATTCTCTCTTGTCCAGCTCAGAATATATCATCTTCTTCATTTCAGATGTTGTCATGCCTTCACGCAGGTTCTGTTCCACAATAGTTATTATCTCTTCGGCAAGAGAAGACGAAGCGCTCGCATTTTCACAGCTCCTTTTTGCCTTTTCCCTGTCAAAAGGCACTTTTGTGCCGTCCGCCTTTATTATCATTACCATACCTGATATTTCGGCAGGAGTTGTATAAATATGTTTTATATTTAAAAAGTTATCTTAAGAAATAATAATTGTTTTTAAACAGTCCCGTGGTGTAGAGGCCAATCATTCCAGACTCTGGATCTGGGTACCTAGGTTCGAATCCTAGCGGGACTATCTGATTTTTTCTAAATATAAAAATCACCTGGGATCAGCTACCTCTTTTAGCTGTCAGCACCTCACTTTCGCAGAAAATTTATTAAAGTTTACTAACATAACATAATAACATGGATGCAGAATTGTTAAGACCAGCACCGATACCTGAACTAGAAGACATAGCTTCTGAAGATATAATAGCTAATGTCAAAAGCAACATTTACGAACTGTTTATCAAAACAGATACAAAAGGCAATCGGGTCCTTAGCAGTCTTGACAGTGGAATAATAGGGCTTTTTGGGTTACAGAATGCGCTTTTGCATAAAGTCACAGGCAATGGTACAACAATTGCTGACCATCTGGAACCTGTATATAAAAACGCACTGGTTGATGCTGCACTGGTCTCTGGATGTTTTAAACAATTTCTTGATGACTGGAAGCTTAGTGACAGAACAGATGAAATAAACCTTTACAGAGATATAAAAACGCACAGCTTAAGCGATTTTTCTGACGAAAAAAGTAAAGATGTGCGCGACGACACAGAAGGAAATGGCCCTATCCTTACATACGAGTTTCTTCATTATCTTGGATTAACAGATAGAGAAGATACTGAAATTCATAATAAACTTAAAGACAATATATACTGTGATATAATACAGTTATTGGACGATCGTTATTTTCCAATAGTAGGCTCTTTTCTGAAAAGTTCTGTTGATATTAATTTTACTGAAGATCAGGTTGGCAATATAAAAGAAAAATACATTCAGGAGCTGATTGGCAGTATAAAGTTTAGGGGATTTGAAAAAGAGCATATGAACAGGATTTGGATTCTTGAGAGGGAACTTGGTGAAGTAGAAGGCACTGAAAAAGAAAAAGTGTACAATGCTGCCGTATCATACCTTTTGGAAAAACAGATATCAG
>JAGLUQ010000188.1 GCA_023134675.1 Candidatus Aenigmatarchaeota archaeon
TATTTGGGCCGAAAAGATTCTCTATAACCATATCAGTAGCTCCGTCTTTTCTATCCTTTTGAATTTTATAGATATCAAGCTGCCTTTGGAAATATGGATCTTCTTTCATCAAGGTATACATTTCCTGCAATGTCATGCTGTTTGTCCTGACTAAAGATCTCAGATCCTTTTCAGTAAGCTCTTCAAGACCTAACTCTTCAATGACGCCGGCATATGTCAGCCTTGGAGCCTTTTTTGGCCTGCTGTCGTTAAGGACATCTGCGAAACCGTCTACTTTATTTAGAGCAGTGTATAATTCCTCCAGATTGCTGCCGTCTTTTCTTACAAAGGACTTAAGTTCTTTTGAAGTGAAATCCAATCCAAACTCTTCAATAACATCATTATACGTTAATCTAGCCATAAAACCACTATTTTTTTGTGAATAGATAACTTTATAAACCTTGTTATTACTTGGTTGTGAAAAACGTACTTCTGCATTTTAAAAAAGAATTAATCGACTTGCTTCTTCTGGAAAATAACAGATATCTCTTTTTGCTTAAACAATCTTATTTTAGATAATAGAACTCAATTCTGTGACTGTTTTTTCCTAAAGTTCTGGAAATCAGACATAATACTCTCTGATGCTTGAGCACCTTGAGGTATGACAGGAGGTATGTGTACTGCATTTTTTTGTCTTTTTTCCAATCTTTTTTTCACTTTTTTTATGGTTTGAGCTATATCTTGTTCAACCTTTTCTTTTCCTTTATCTTCTGTATCATATAACGCTTTCAGATCGTTTAGCATACTCTTTCTTTCTTCCAGTGCCAACAATGCACTTTTATCAGCAGAACCAGAATGTATATATGAAGCGCTTAATAGATTTTCTATAAAAACTATATCATCGTTAAGTTCATCTTTGTTTCCTACAACATTAATTGTTTTTTCTAAGAGGAAATTATCCATCTGATCCAGAACATTCTTCCCTGAATCATCAGACAGATAGCCAGATGGTACCTCAATTGTCCAGGACGTTATATCCTTAATATCTTTTGCAAGCCCTTTCAAATCAATATTATCCTGTATAGGCATATTATGTTTTGCTCTCAATTCATTCTTTTTTTCTATAGACCTCTGCATTATAACATCAGATATAGCTTTTCCTAAAGCATAATTGTCTTTAAAAGCATCTGTATCCACAATTTCTGAGAACTTGTCAACAGAAGGCATATTAGTGAAAAATTCAATGAATGCGGCAGTAGTGCTATCATTAAAAAAGTTTATATCTGATGTTCTCATATCATTGATTATCGTCATTGTCGGGCTGTAATCTGTTTTATTGTTTCCCTGTTTTTTATCATCCGAAACAATACCTAAAGATAAAGATTTTGTCAGAAATTCATTCATAAAATCTGTGATTATCTTGCCGTCCAGTTTTTCAAAAGAGGAGTAAAGACCTGTAGTGTTCTTTTTATTAGAAATATTTCCTTTTTCAGCAAAAAAATGAGCTTCCTTTATCAAATCGTTTATATTATGTATCTGACTGGGGTGATTGCCTAGCTTAAATATATTTTCATCAGTCCCATCAATATCCTTAAGTTTTGTCTTAATATATTTTAATTCAGAACCTATCAATTGTTCCCTGACTTCATCTGCAATCTTATGTTTCAACTCATCTTCAGGATTGTAATCAAAGATGGATTCCAATAGATCTTTTTTATCATAAAAATTGTTTTGCGTTTTCAGTTCATCTTCAAGCGTTGACACATATTTATTTACAAGCTTGTCAAGAAGGCCGTATTCATCGGCCACCTTTTCCAAGGCAGAGAGTTTTTCTCTTTTATCAGCAGAGCCGACAATATCAATTGGATCTTCCGAAGGTATTATGTCTTTAGAAGATATTTTTTCATCTTCTATCTCATCTTTAGATACTTTCATCTTTGCTTTGTCATACTCTTTCTGAAAACCAAGACTTTTTGCATATTTTTCTAGGAAGTCATATTTAGCGTCCTCATCTTTTATGTTGTCAAAATTGATTGATTTTGCTTCTTCTTTAATCCTTTCTTCAAGCTTTTCCTTGTTGCTGTCTGTGAGCTTTGCAAGCTTTTCCTGATCATCTATGAGCTTTGAGAGGTTTTCGT
>JAGLUQ010000189.1 GCA_023134675.1 Candidatus Aenigmatarchaeota archaeon
GACTTACCATCCTTCAAAGTATAAATGAATATTTCTTTCAGCAGCGCAGCTTATACCTGCATCCTGGCTTTCAAATATAAAAGCAACCTGAAATAAAAATAAGTTAATGTCTCAAATGTCTGGTGAAAATAAGTATAAGGGTCACAGGAAAAAAGAGGCGACTCTTGAAGATGAGGAGATGCATCTGGCACAGCTTAAGCAGAATCTATATGATCTCGGCCTTTCAGGAACAAAAAAGAAGACAGCAGAAAAAAGCACCATTAAAATCCTCGTAAATGACATGATCTTATCCAGGAGCACAGAACAGCTTTACACTGCTCTTGGAAAATTTTTCCTTTCAAAAAACACTACTTTCTTCAAAAAGCTTGAGGCTGCTCTGATATCTTCAGATTATAATAATGTGGCTGAGATATATATAGGGAGGCTGATATTGATACCATCTATTGCATTTCTGATATCTTCTGTATTTTTTGTCATAGGTGTTTCACTTTCACTGCCAGGATTTGATATGGCTTATATATCTGTCCCTTTTATAATGTCAGCCATAATATTTTTTATCCTGTTCTATATCCCTTTCGAGAGAGTGTCTTCAAAACGGAGAAGTATAGACATCAACATGCCTTTCGCCCTGACGCATCTCTCCGCAATCGCATCTTCTGGAACGCCGCCTGAAGAGGCATTCCGCATAATGTCCACTTTCACAGAGTTCGGCAGTGTAAGCACAGAGACATCAAACATAATAAAAAGGATAGATGTCTTCGGTGAAGATATAACGACTTCATTGAAGCAGGTGATAGACACAACACCGTCAGAATCCTTCCGCGAGATACTTAGCGGTATCCTGACAATAACTCAGACTGGAGGAAATCTTGACGCATACCTTTCGGAAATGGCAAAAATTGCCATGTTTGATTACAAGCTGGCAAGAGAGAAATATATCTCCGCCCTGTCAACTTATGCAGACATATATACAGCACTCCTTATAGCAGCACCTTTGTTTCTGGTATCTATCCTTGTGGTCATGAACATAATACCTAACACGACCCTGCCTGGTAATATCTCTATAATGGATGCTCTGTCTATAGGGGTATATGGATTGATACCTATGCTCAATCTACTTTTCCTTGCCTTCATAACCTTTACGACACCGGAGATGTAAGTGATGAAGAAAGTGAAAGAAAAGAAATCAGACACAATATCTCTTGAGGAGAAGGTAATGGTTTTAATTGGCGCTTATAGCAATAAAGAGCTTTATTCTGCATGCTCTGTCTTTATTTTTGGGCTTTTGATCCTTATGCTCAACCAGGTCGTTTTATCGGTATTTTTATCGCAGTTTTTTACTCTGATCCTGACTGTGGTGTCTGTGCTTCTGATGGTTATGCCTATAATCCTTTTGCAGTACCGCCATTTCCAGAAGATGAAAAATGTGGAGGAAAACTTTCCAAATTTCGTGAAAGCCATATCTGAAGGTCTCACAAGCAATATGTCTCTCCCCCAGTCTGTGGACTATGCATCAAGAAGCAATTTCGGCGCTTTGACTCCGTATATAGACCGGATGATGTCTCAGATATCATGGGGTATATCTTTTGAAGATGCTTTCAGGAACATGGCAAGATCTATAAACAACCGCCTGATAACAAGAGCAGTGTCAACAATAATTGAGGCGCATACATATGGCGGCAAGATAGCAAAAGCTCTTGATTCTATAGGTAAGTCTGTGACTGAAATTGAAAAGCTCAGGAGGGAGAGAATATCTATGATTTCCGGCCAGATGATGCAGGGCTATGTAATCTTTTTCGTCTTCGTAGGTGTCATGATAGGTCTTGTAGCATTCCTCTTACCTGTCCTGGGGTCTGATGCAATGGGTGTCGGCACAGGCAATGTGGATCTTGCAGCCCAGTATGCAGTTAAGTTCAAGCATCTTTCAATACTCCAGGGATTTTTTTCAGGTATCGCGATAGGTAAGCTTTCAGAAGGATCCATAGCTGCCGGTTTCAAGCACGCGCTGATAATGTCTCTTATAGGCTATGTCGCTCTGACTCTTGCCACTTTGTAAATTTTGAAGAATCTATTTATACTCGCAGGCACACAAATATATTTTGTGGTATAATG
>JAGLUQ010000019.1 GCA_023134675.1 Candidatus Aenigmatarchaeota archaeon
ATGGGCGATTTCTATGAGATGTTTTTTGATGACGCAAAGACTGCGGCAAGGGAGCTTGACATTACGCTTACATCACGCGGCGGGAAGCACAGACAGGTGCCTCTTGCAGGGATACCATACCATGCGATTGATTCCTATATAGCGAAGCTTGTGAAGAAAGGATACAAGGTCACAATATGCGAGCAGATAGAGGATCCGAAGAAGGCTGTCGGGCTTGTCAAGAGAGCTGTGGTCAAGACTATAACTCCCGGCTCTGTGGTTGAGTCCAATATGCTTGACTCCAAGTCCAATAACTATATCATATCTATTTTTAGAGATGGGGATTCTTTCGGTATAAGTCTGGCAGATGTATCTACAGGCAGTTTTCTGACCACATCGTTTAAAGGCCGCGGAAAGTTTTTTGCTGAGATGTCCAGGTTCTCGCCCAAGGAATGCGTGATGCCGAAGACTCTTCAGCTTGATAAGATGTTTGTTGATGAGATAAAGAAGCAGGGCATATATGTGAATTATCTTGATGATGACCTGTTCAGGACCGATGCGGCAAGAGATGCTCTTGAGAAGCATTTCAGGACAAAGTATCTTGAGGGTTTCGGGATAAAAGAGATGCCTCTTTCCATAAAGTCTTCCGGGGCGCTTGTCAGATACCTGTCTGATACGCAGATGAAAGAGCTGTCGCATCTGAACCGTATCCACACATATTCTACAGATGACTATATGATTCTTGACAGGCAGACGCAGAGGAATCTTGAGATATGTGTCAATATTTCTGACGGGTCTGAGAAAGGGACGCTGTTTGAACTTTTTGATCATGCGAAGACGCCTATGGGCGCAAGGACTGTTAAGAACTGGCTTCTTCATCCGCTTCTTGATGCAGGAAAGATTTCAGGAAGGCATGATGCTGTTGCCGAGCTTTCAGCCAATGTCATACTTCGCAAGGATTTGAGAGACCATCTTGATAATGTGTATGATATTGAGAGGATACTTTCCCGGATTGTCTGTGGCAGTGCGAACGCCCGCGACCTTATAGCTATGAAGATGTCTATGCTTGAGATACCTCACATAAAAAAGCTTTTGTCTTCTGTTAAATCTTCCATGCTTTCGGATATATCAAGAATTGACAGCCTTGCCGATGCGGCAGGATGCATTTTGGAATCTATAGCTGATGAGCCGCCTGCTACAATGAGGGACGGTGGTGTCATAAAAGACGGGCACAATACGGAGCTTGATAATCTGAGGTCTGTCACTCGCGACGGCAAGTCCTGGATAGCGAAGATTGAGGATGATGAGAGGAAGCGCACCGGAATAAATTCTTTAAGGGTCAGGTTCAATAAGGTGTTCGGGTATTATATAGAAGTTACAAAGGCTAATCTTGATCGTGTGCCTTCTGATTATATACGGAAGCAGACAACTGTGAACGGCGAGAGATTTATCACAGCGGATCTCAAGGAGAAGGAGTCGCTCATCCTTGGGGCTGAAGAGAAGATAAAGGCGCTTGAGTTAAACCTTTTTGTTGAAGTGCTTACAAAGCTTATGGAGCATCTTGATAAGATGAAAGATGCTGCTTTTAAGATAGGTGTACTTGATGCGCTTTCGTCTTTCTCTGATGTTGCAGTGCAGAATAATTATGTGAAGCCTGTTGTCAGTGATTCTGATACTATTCGAATATCTGACGGCAGGCATCCGACAGTTGAGCTTATTTCTGATTCTGGGCGGTTTGTTCCCAACAGCACATATCTTGACTGCTCCTCTGATATGATGGCTGTCATAACAGGGCCTAACATGGCGGGGAAATCCACTTATATGAGGCAGGTGGCATTGATTGTTCTTATGGCGCAGGCAGGTAGTTTTGTTCCCGCATCGTCTGCATCTGTCGGGATTGTGGACAGGATATTTACAAGGGTCGGTGCACATGATGACCTTGCTACAGGGCAGAGTACATTTATGGTGGAGATGAATGAGACTGCGAATATATTGAACAATGCGACATCCAAAAGCCTTGTGATACTTGATGAGATCGGCCGGGGAACCAGCACATATGACGGGCTTAGCATTGCCTGGTCTGTGGCTGAATATATACTTTTGAGGATTGGTGCGAAGACGCTTTTTGCTACGCATTATCATGTCATGAACAAGCTTAAGGACAATCTTTCCGGAGTGAAGAACTATCATGTCTCTGTCAGAGAGGATGGGGACAACATAATATTTTTAAGGAAGATTGAGGAAGGCGGAGTGGACAGGAGCTATGGTGTTGAGGTGGCGAGGCTTGCAGGGCTTCCTTCAGAAGTTATTGACAGGGCAAAAGCTATGCAGTCTATGTTTGAGTCTGAGGACGGTTCGGGTGTTGCGGCTTTTCCTGTAGATGAAGATACGAAGAAAAAGATTGATGAGCTGGGCTCTGCAGTTGATGCTCCTTCTAAAGGCAGGGACGGGTCGATGCAGAAGAAGCTTTTCGGGTGATTCTTTGCGATAGGTTTTTAAGGTTTTGCATGTCTATTTTCTTCTGTTGATTTTATGGCAGCTGATGGAATTTTTTTAAAATTGAGCGATGATGCTCTTGAAACATACAAGAATATTACCCTGTCATTGATTGCTAATTTTGATGGTGCTGAATATACTCTTTTTCATCTTTATCGTGATATTGAATTTACAGCAACCCAAAAATATTATCCAGAACTTAAATATTGTAAATCACCTTTTGATTTGGCTTTTGTTTCCGGTATTATTGATTCTTTTAAGGATAAGGGACTTGTTAATATTTTAGAGAATGGAAATAAGATAGATATATACAGTATAACTGATTCCGGCCTGAGGAAGTATGAGAAATTATCTCGTACATGTAAAATCGGTGTAAGATGTGTTTGACTTCCTGTGTATCTTTATCCTTGCTGTATAATCTTTCTTTGAAGTTGCCTTTTTGTCCATTGTTTTGTAGCAACATTTAAAATGCTTTGCTACCTATTTCTCTTGTTTTGATTTGGGGTCTTTCGGATGGATACAGTGTATTTTGAAATTGATGATCTGATAAATGCGCTTGCCTATGATTTCATGACTACTGGAAGATATATTGATGATGCTTTGACACATATAACTGGATATATTGATCCTGAAGAATACACAGATGATTTTGAAGTTTATATGTTCAATAATTTTCGGCATTTGTCAAAACTGCTTGATTCTTTTAATTATATTAATCTTGAAGAAGAAACAAGAAATTTTTATCTGGATTTAATTAGTCAGTTATGGGAATATCAAGATAATCCTGAAAACAATCAAGCTTTTAAGGATGTGATATATGCGTCTGTACGGGAAAATCCGCAGATTGCTGCTTTTGCGATATATAATGGTGATACAGAGGGTATAATCGAAAAAGAGATAATAAGCAGATTCATAGCTTTCAGTGAGGATACATCAGATTTCAGTTATACTGTATTTAACAGAGCGATAAATGATTTTATTAGTGATAATTCATGGAGAGATTACCGCAATTTTGACTGGCGTGATTTTAATCTTCAGGAAAAGCTGGAGCAGATGAGAAGCTATGGTCTTTTAGAATATGAGGATATATTTTCTAAGAATGGAATCACTGTGACTTATTTGGGAAAGTCTGTATCTGGTCTGCTGGATAGTTTTTATTCTAATGGATATGCTTTTAAGCCATTGGAATATCTTGGAAGAATAGATAGTTTAATAATTAATCCTATAGATACTGAAACCGTGGCAAAAACAGAAGATATACAACCATCTGTGGATGATGTTGATGTTGAACCTTTGCTTGAGCCTTCTGAAATGGATGTAATGTATCCTGCCATTGAACAGTTGTTGATAGAAGGGTCTGAACCTCTTGGATTTATTCAACCTTCTGATTATTTAAGTAGTCTTTTAGTTTTCAGTGTTTTACATAAGTATGAAGATACTGAACCTGCATTGGAACTGCCAGATGCTGCCAAGTTATTAATGTATTTTAAGCTTTCAGAGACTGAAGAATCGGAATCTCTGAAACTTCTGCCGCCTTCGGCTGGTGTCAGTAATTTTTTAGCTGTCAGTGATTTGAGTGAGGATGAAGAGGTAAAATCTGAGGTGGGACTGTCAGATGTTGCCAAGATACTTATGCATTCTAAACTTTCTGCGACTCCTAAACCTTGGTTTACAAAATTTGAAGGTCGTGAGTTTCCTTATGGTATCCAGGTTAATGGCAATCTTGAGATTGCTCTTGATGAAGAGAGAAAAAATGTTGTTGAGATATTGAATCGCGACGGCAGGGTATCAAATGAATACTTATCTTTCTTGTGCACTTTTTTTGCTTCTGATTATAATGTTATTGCAGGGAAGGTTTGTCAGAATGGAAATGGTAAGGTTTTTTATGATGCTATGTCTTCTTTGCAGGATAAAGGATTAATATTGAAAGATATATCTGGATTTGTTCCCGGCCATAACTCAGATTATGCATTGAATTATGGGATTAATTCACTGATAGTTTCTAATCCTGAGTATACAGACAGTGAGAGAAAAATTATAAATGCTATATCTTCGCATGATTATGTTATGGCCAAGATAGAATATATGTGATATTTGAGTGGGTGTTATGGATAAGGTAGATATATGCAAGGGAGTTGAACTTTGTTTTGATGCCAGTAATATTTATATTTTGAATGAAGGAAAAAGAAAAGATTTGACCAACAAAGGAGGCAAAGTATTAAACAGTCTTTATTATCTCTTTGGCCAATATCTTGAAGAACATGAAATCTCTTTTGATTTTAAAGATAATTTGGATATGATTGGGATAAGTAATATAAATGTCATGAGTAAACAATTCATGAATCTGCATCTTCTTGAAAATAACCATGACGGCCGTGTCTTATCTGATTGCGGCAATAATCTTGTTAAAAAAATAATTAATTATATATCAGAAAATTCGGGTGTTTATGATTCAATAAAGAACCTACGTTATCTGGGCCTTTTTGATAAATGTCAGAATCTTATTGGTGATGGTGAGTGTGAGGACTTAAATCTAGATACAAAGATATTTGATACATATCCTGAAGATACTATTGATCCTGTACCTGTTTCACCTGTTGCTGAAATGTTAACAGATGAATCTGTTGTGCCGGATTCTGTAGATGATGTTGACCCTTTACCTGTTGATCAGACAGGAGCTGAAGATGTTGTGATGCCTGATCAAGGTGAGACTGATGCTTCTGCATATCCTTTGTCTCACGAGGAGATAAAATTAGCTATAGGAAGGGATATTCTGGTTTGGGATGGTGACAGGTTGGCTGTTACAGATAAGGGCAAGGAAAATGAGACTTTTATGTATATTTATGGCAATAGGATTGAGGCGGTGAATATGCAAGCAGTTTCTGATGTGCCTGAAGAAGATCTGTCTGGTACGGAGGAAGATCCTGCTGAGACTTATTTTAAGATTCTTGAGAAGTATGATATTGTTAAAAGGACAGATGGTTTTAATGGCTATAAAATCATGTCTGGTGATATAGATGTTCCGCTGACCGATACTAAATCTAATAAACATGGAGGTCTCTCAGCATTTGCAACACCTGAAATATATACTCTTGAAGTAATATATGAAGCGCATAAGAATAAATTATATCTTGATGAGAACAGGCTTGATAAGATACTTCAATCTCTTCTTAAAAAAGCTGCAAAATATGGAAAGAATGTGTTAGGTAACCAATCACTTGTTCTTTTTGATGAAAATAAAAGTATACATCCTGGTGAATATACGGAAAGCCTGATCTCAATCGTTTCTGATTTTTTCCAGAACGGATATGAAGACATACAAAAACTGGAAGGTATTGATTTCGCTCTAAGGCGTTTAAACTCTATTGAAGAACATCTGAATATGTTTTATGATTCGTGGCCGTATAAAGAATTTGTTGAGTTCAATCTTTCTGATAGTGAGCCTGAAGTTGCTGCTCCTGTTTCTTCTGATGTTGCTGTTCCTCAAAAGGCTGTTAAGAAACCTGAGCCTAAAAAACCGGATTTTGGGAGATATTCCTGGAGAGAGAATCAGTCTGAGGCAGGGCAGAGTCAGGTAATTAAAAAAATACCACACAATAGAGAAATAGATGAGCAATTGGATAATAGAGTGAAATTTAATGATGGAATAGTTTCTGATGCTTCATTAGGCACTCCTGTTGAAGTTGTTGATTTAAATGGTGTTATTTCAATCATATATGGCTCTGGAAATGGTAACGGCACATCTCCTCAAAGGAAAGTAATCAAGACCGGTGCAGGACTTACAGAATTAGGCAAGAGATATATTCCAGGAGAAGATATATCTTTGCGGGATACGGAATTAGTAACTGATTTGGAGAAAGGCCTGTCTGAATTGAATCTTTTTGACTATTCCGGAAAACTGAATGAATTTGGACTGCAATTAGTTGAAGCATTAGGTATTGAATCAAATGTAATCTCGCATTTGAAATCATGATATTTTATTTATCTTCATGCAAAAGCAAAAGACTGTTAAATCTTCTTCTTCAATATTTTTTTGATTGAGATGGAAAAGAAGATAAAAAAGCTTGATGATACTTTGATAAGTAAGATTGCAGCAGGAGAGGTCATAGAGAGGCCGGCATCTGTTGTCAAAGAGCTTGTGGAGAATTCTATTGACGCTGATGCTATACAGATAACTGTAGATGTTTCTAAGGCAGGGAAAAAGCTGGTAGCTGTTACAGATAACGGTTACGGTATGACATATGATGATGCTATGCTCTCTTTTGAGAGGCATGCGACAAGTAAGATACAGGATGTTGATGATCTTTTCTCTATACATACTTTGGGTTTCAGGGGTGAGGCTCTGGCCAGTATCTCATCTGTATCCAAGGTTGAGATGATTACAAATGCCGGCGGTTCTGAGGCAGTTCGGATAAATGTTGACGGCGGAAAGGCTGCTGATATATCTTCCTGCGGCGCTCCCCGAGGTACTGAGATTAAGGTGTCTGATCTTTTCTTCAACACGCCTGCACGGAAGAAATATATGAAGTCGGATGCTGTCGAGCTTGAGCATATTGTTGATATTGTCACAAGGTATGCTTTAATAAATCCTAAGATACATTTCAGGTTGCTTAATGATGGCCGTCCTGTACTTTCAACTCCGGGAACTGACGATATGCTTGCGAACATCCGGAACATTTACGGCAGGGAGACCGAGAAGAATGTTGTGTCTCTGAAGTATTCTTCTGAGGGTATAGAGGTTTCAGGATATATATCAAAGCCGGCTTTGACAAGGGGGGGCAGGGATCAGCAGTCTGTCTTTATCAACGGGAGATATATCCGGAGTAGAATTGTGACTGATGCTGTATACAATGCTTACAAGACGCTTCTTCCAAAGCACAGGCATCCGTTCTTTGTCCTTGCGATAAATATAGATCCCAAGACGATCGATGTCAATATTCATCCGTCAAAGAGAGAGATCAAGGTGAGAAATGATATAGAGTCTGCGCTTTCAGATGCTGTGTTCTCTGCTGCTGACAGGGCGCTTAAGGAGAATGTGCTTATCCCTGAAGCTGTAATATCTGTCAGGGACAATATAGTTCCATCTTCAAAGCCGAAAAATGTCTATCAATCATCACCCGGGATGCAGGCGACATTGAGGCCTTCTTTGTCTTCTGTTTCTTCGGATACCTGTATTGAGGTTGTTAATGATGTTTCTGAAATATCTGATGATAATGTGGTCTTGGATGAGGTGCTGCCTGAAGATGAAGCGATATCAAAACTTCCTGAGATGAGGATTGTCGGCCAGGTCAACAAGACATATATCATTGCTGAGACTTCTGACGGGATGATGATTATTGACCAGCATGCTGCTCATGAAAGGGTGCTTTATGAGAGATTTATGAAGATGCATTCTACAGGTGATATCAAGACGCAGGATCTTATCAATGTCCAGATAATTGAGCTTCCGCCTAAAGAGTCTATTCTTCTTTTGTCAAACCTTGAGGAATTTGCGAAGTACGGGTTTACTATAGAGACTTTCGGTAAAGATACATTTGTCGTCAGGACAATACCTGTTATTTTAGGCCGGCTGAAGTCTAAGGATCTTATAAAAGATTTAATTGAGGACTTTATCAATCTGGGCAGGTCTGATAAGATTTCTGACATGAGGGAGAAGATTATAATTACTATGGCCTGCAGGAGCGCTATCAAAGGCGGTGAGGAGCTTACGATGCCTGTGGTTAAGAAGCTGATTGATGATCTTTCTCGCGCTGATAATCCTTTCACCTGCCCGCATGGGAGGCCGACGATGATAAGTATGGGTGTCTCTGAGCTTGAGAAGAAGTTTAAGAGGGTTGTTTGACGGGGATTAGAATATATTAATAAAGTTTTGTAACCTCTGAGTAATTGTATATTTATGAAAATGGTAGGATCTAATCATCTTGAAATTAGAGGCAGTCTTTTGCTGGAAAGTCTTCTAAATAAACACGAACCAGAAAGTATAACAATAGAATTTCCCAGTAACTACTCAATAAATGAGATAGAAGAATTAATTTTATCTTCACATAAAGTTGATTATTTACAACTATTAGAGATGCCTGATAATTTGAAAAAACTTCTTGTTGAGTTCCATTTGAATAGAGGATATGATGCATTGGTACCAATAAGATATGCTCAAAGTAGAGGTATGGATGTTTATCCTGTTGACTATCCTGATGTTGCAAAAATACTTATGTCTCAAAAAAACAAAGAGATAACTCAGGAAAAATTTAATGCTAAACTAAAAGATATGCCTCTGCAAATATGGCAAATGACCTATGATGAGTTTAGGGAACAGTTTATTCGTGAAACTGACAATGTATATTTCAACCGTGAATTGTTTGATGTCCAAGTATACTCTGCGCTTATTGTTCTTCTATTTTTTGACAAACAAATACAAAATATTCAAAAAATATTTGAACCTGAATTTGCAGAAAAAAGAGAGGAGTATATGGCACAAAAGATTTTAGATATAAATCCGGATATGCATATCGGTGGAGCTGCGCACATTTTCGAGTCTCACTCACAAGATTTTCCTGTCAAACAGTTGTATAGACGGTTAGAGGAAAAAAACATTCTTCTTGAAAAAATACGGTTATGTGAAGCTGTAAAATACTGCTAGAACTTATTATCTCTTTTTAGTTTATGATGTCTGTAATAATGAGCCTGATTGATAATCTTTCTCGCGCTGATAACCCTTTTACCTGCCCGCACGGAAGGCCTACTATTATAAGCATGGGCGTCTCTGAGCTTGAAAAGAAGTTTAAGCGGGCTCAGTAGCAATCGTTCATACGGTTAATTGATATTGCCGAATTTTGCTTTATTTTGGCTGTAATTACCTAAATAAATTTAAAGTTTTTATCATATCTTTATAATTATGATTTACCATCTTTCATGGAACGATAATGCTAAGATACATCTTGGAGATAATGTAAGGACTGGTACTGAGAGCTATGATTCTTTTGAAACATTGCTAAAAAATATGCCGAGTGCTTGTGGCGGATTAGAGATGGGATTGTCTGGTAACGGGATATTAACACCATTGATTTTGGATACTGAGGTTTATTCTGATAAGGATATAGAATTTTGGATTAGTGATTGTGGGCTTAAGGAACTTCCGCTTTTTGCCAAAGATATGGATTTTTTATCGTATCAAGACATAAGGGCTGGAGGATATCGTTCTGTTGAAGTTGCGAAAGTCAAGATAGAATGCAATTAAACTGTTTAAGTTTAGTTTAATATCTGTAATCTTTTATTTAAGGTGATTTGGGTTTAGCGGAAGCAATTTGTTCGCGTGGCAGGTTTGGGGTTATGTTTTGATAACTATTGGTATTTCTTTGAATATTTCGTAATATTCTCTTCTATATTTTAAGGGTATCATAGTTTTTTCAACATATTCTTTTCCAGATTTAGTAAGACTATAGTAACAGTATTCTTCATTAAAGTGATTCTGACTCAAAAATGAATGCAACTTTTATAAAAATTAACTTTAAATTTAGGATATTCTTTTTTACCTAAAATAGTGGTATTATGGGCAAAAAATCAGTCATATGCGACACAAAAACCAAAACTGATCCGTTGATTATGGCTTCCTGTTCTTTTTCGATTAATGAGTATCGTAACTTAATTGGCAGATTTCCTGAAGAAATTCAAAATTTTTTGAATACT
>JAGLUQ010000190.1 GCA_023134675.1 Candidatus Aenigmatarchaeota archaeon
ACTCATCCTCAGGTATCTTGTTAAGATCAATCCCTTTTTCAGCAGGCAATACTTTAGAAGCTCCAAGACCCAAAAAACCAAGAACAAGATATGCCATAAGCTTCGCCTTTTCCGCAAGGCCCATAGCTTTCATAAGTTTAGATATCGTAACATTAATCTTTTGGTCTATAAGCGCGACCTGTGCATCAGCCTTCTTCGCATGCCTGACAGCATCCAGCATCTCCTGCCCCGGCAATATGCCTGTCTCTTTGGAAAGTGTATCCTGCATCTTCTGCAGAAGAAGAACAATCACCTTCTGGAATAAAGGCAGCTGTATCTTACCTTTCTTTTTATGTATCAGTCCCTGAAGCCTTGCAAGGTCAAGTTCAACAGCCACAAGATCAGGCTTTCTCCCTGATATGTTCATCTCTACCTTCTCAAGGCTCTCCTTTGCGATATGTGATGTCCCGATAAGGTATATCATAAGATAAATGAATCTATAACCTTTATATAAGAAAGGAAAGAGGCGCAGAATTCCTGCTGACTTTCTGCGCATATTCTATTATCTCATTGTGGTCAAAAGCAAGATTGCAGGGCACATCCTCATACCTGACAACCATGACATCGACCGCATCATCACCGGCAACAACATCCTCAACAGACTCCACATAAGAATGCCCGATAAATGCTGTATTTATCCTCTGAAGTCCAACATCCCGACCCCAGTTATTGTAATGCTCAAGATACATAAGTCCATGCACATCAAGCCCAGTCTCTTCACGTGCCTCTCTTATCGCCGCATATCCTGTCGGAAGATAGTTTCCGGAAGGGTCAACTTCATCATAGTTTATATGCCCCCCAGGAAAGCACCAAAATCCTTTGAACGGCTCGCGCCCCCTCTTCACAAGAACGATCCCTTCAAATTCTCCCCTCACAAAAAGCTCAACAACAACATCAACCGTATGCTCCTTGCACTTATAATCTGACATATTCAGAAGATCTTCAAAAGAGATATTATCACTCATCTTCATCTCCTCAATCAGCTCCCACACCTTGTATATATCAACAGTGCGGTTGTGATATTCGCCTGTCATAATATCATCTGCCTTGCCTGAAAAAGAAAGGCCTGGGTGCAGGTCTGTTCTTATAGCTGATCTTATCCATATGCCTTGCGACCATATCGATCTCTTCCTGGCTTATATCTTCTCTGTCAATCATATCGGCCATCCATCTCTTTTCAACCTCAAGCTCAAGACCGGCAAGTATAAGGTCAAGATTCTCATAGCTCATCCCAAGCTCATCCTCGTCAGTCTGACCTTTCCACCATCCTGCAGTAGGCGCCTTCTCAATTATCTTATCATCCAGCCCAAGATATCCGGCAAATATCTTTTCAGTAGTCTTATACAACCCGCTTATGCCTTCATTGTCAATACCTCCTGCACCATCACCTCCAATAGTGAAATATCCCATCAGCTCTTCAGACCTGTTTGTAGTGCCAAGCACAAGGGAGTTCCTGTTCTTTGCGATGTCTCGCAGTATTATCATCCTCATCCTTGCCTGTATATTTCCCTCCTTGATTCTCTGTATGTCCTGATCAGGATTGACCTGCCCTGCCTCAATCAATAAGTTGAGAATCGGGTCAAACACAGATTGCGTCTGAAGATAATCATTTATTTTCATCCCAAGATCTTCAGCAAGCTCAACAGCAATAGATATGTCTTCTTCATTGGAATATCTTGAAGGCATTATGACTCCATAGACCTTACCGGCGCCGACAGCATCGACAGCAAGGGTTGCGACAAGAGATGAGTCTATGCCTCCGCTAAGTCCTATGACATATCCGTCAGCTCCGGAAAACTTAAGCTGGTTCCTGTAGAATGCCTCAATGCTCTTCTTGACAGATGCATACTCTTCCATATCCATACCAAGTACAGACATGGGATCAATGGAATATTGTTCCCTCAGGGTCACCTGAGTATTTGGTTCCCTTATGTCTGCATTATATATCCGTCTCATTTTTATTACCTCTGTCTTTTCATAGCTTCAATAGCTTCCTCAAGTCCGGTAATACCTATGCTAAGTAGGCCTGCCTGCCTGTTGAAGAAATAGTCATTGTCGTCATATCTTCCTGTC
>JAGLUQ010000191.1 GCA_023134675.1 Candidatus Aenigmatarchaeota archaeon
TAGAGGGTTTATTTAGATAAGGAATTTTCCGTTTTTCATTATTGTTTTTTTTCCGTCTATGATTATTGTACAGTTGAGCATCACACCGTCAACATGGGTAGGGCATTCCCATCCAGAGCCTGTGATTTCAGGAAAGCCGCTGCCCATTGCTATGTGGACGCCGGGAAACTTCTCGTCCTGGAGCATGTTGCCTATAATCTTTTTTATGCCTAAATTTGTCCCTATGGCGAACTCCCCGATCCTGTCTGAATTCTTATCTGTTTTTATATATCTTTTAAGCTCTGCCTCGAGGTCTCTGTTGCTGCATGATATTTCTATTACACGACCTTCTGAGATTTTTAATGTGACTGGTGTTTGCTTTATCATGCCGTATTTCTCATCAAAGTAATCGCCGAGGACGCCATCTATAATTGCTGTTCCTTCTATGTTTTTCGGGCAGGTGAATATTTCGCCTTCTGGAAGGTTCATCCACATATCTTCAGTTATATTGCCGTCAAATACACACCATCTTATGTTTTTGTCGAAATGTGCCTGAATGTCTGTTCCTTTTGGTGTTGTGACACGGATCATATCTGCATTTTTTATTTCATTGTGTACTTTTTTTGTGACCTCTCTCACTTTTTCATAGTCTGCACACATGCCTGTCTTCATGATCTCTTCTGTAATACCTATCATGTGCGCATGACGTATCCTGTTTTTTTCTGCAACACTATGCATAGGATGCCTGAAAGTATCAATCTCTCCTTCCCTTACACCTGCGGCGTATATGCTGACATCGCTCTTTTCAAGCGTTATCTTTATCTCTTCCGGGAATTTCAATGGGCATGAAGGATTATCTCTTTTTCCGAAATCTTCCATTACAAAAAGAGTTATTTTATCTGTTATGGGTTTTGCTGCTTTGATAATAGATTCTGCGACTTCAGATGTGTCTTTGTCTGTGATTATGCAGAGCTTTTCTCCTTCTTTTATCTTAAGGCAGTTCTTTACGACCTGGACTGCGCCGTCGTGCATTGTGTTCATAGGGATGTATTTTCTTTTTGATTTTATATGTTTTGTGCGGATTTTTATTATTTTTTATGGCTGATAAAAATTTAAGGTTTGGACGATTATTTATTTTGTGGATTTAATGAGTGAAGTATTGATTAAAGATCTGACACCTGGACAGATTGCATCTATATGCGACCATACATTTTTGCGCAGGGCTGAAGAGTATCGCGGGCCGGATGTGAATGCTGTTGAGGAGAGAGAAAAAGACTTTTATAATTTTTTAGAAGATACAGTCAATGGCCTGACACCGTATGCTATCTGTGTGCGCCCTGAAGATGTTCATTTTGCGAAAAGATATTTATCTGATAATAAGAGTGATATAAAGATTGCATCTGTTGTCGGGTTTCCTGACGGCAACTGGTATCAATCACGACAAAAAGTTGATGAGATGTCAATTGCAATTGATAGTGGAGCAGATGAAATTGATATGGTTATGAGATATAATGCGTTGAAAGAGGGGGATTATCAGGGTGTATGCAATGATATTCATGCTGTGAAAAATAGTTTAGATAAGTATTCCATCAATAAAGATATTTTGCTTAAACTTATACTTGAGACATCTGAATTGAGTCCTGAGGAAATTAAAACAGCATGTGAAATTGCCAGAGATTACGGTGTTGATTTTGTGAAGACATCAACAGGCTTTACTTCTTGTGGTGCAACACCTGATGATCTTGCGATAATGAGGGATAATTTTTCAGGTGGAATAAAGATATCCGGCGGTGTAAATCCAGGGAATATTTATTCACTTCTCCGTGCTGCTTCCGGTCGGGATGATGGATATATTGATCAGGATCCTATGAATGTGAGGATTGGTGAGAGTTCGCTGCTTTCCGGGTTTTAGGTTTTTCTATCAGTTAATATAAAAGTGATCAGAAGTATCAGTACAGGCATACCAGAAGAATCAGGGTTGCAGTGCCTATAAGGACATAAAGCTTTCCTAATTGACTTTCCTTTCTCATGTATTTCTTTTTGTCTGTGACCTTGAAGCCGTATTCGTAGCCGAGGTTGAGTCTTTTTAAGAAACGGTTATAGTTCCGGAAACCTTTTTTGTACATATCTAA
>JAGLUQ010000192.1 GCA_023134675.1 Candidatus Aenigmatarchaeota archaeon
GACGGCTCTGCAAGCAACAATTCCCTTGACATGTTCACTGAGATGAAAGTCTGCGCTCTTCTTCACAAGTTTTCAAACAACAATCCAGAGGTGGCATCAGCTCAGCAGGTATTTGATATGGCGACAAGAGGAGGCGCAAAAGTTCTCGGTCTTGACAAAGAGATAGGTTCAATAGAAGCAGGAAAACAGGCAGACATAGTCCTGGTCAATCTAAAAGACATATCAATGATACCCAATCACAACCCGGTCTCAAACATAGTCTATTCGGCGAATGGCTCCTGTGTGAACACGACAATAGTAAAAGGCAGGATACTGATGGAAAACAGAATCCTGAAAACGATTGATGAAGAAAAAGTAACAGATAAAGTCAATAAGTTCGCTTCAACACTGGTATGATTTCTCTTAGTTTTTGAATCAGGCCCTTCCTCTCGACACCCCGTCGATAATGCCTGAAGCAATAATATGAGCCATACGCACAGGCTCAGGTATCGCGCTCCTTTTCCGTGTCCTTTTGAGCATCACCACAGCATCCTCATCAGGTATCCCTGCGCTCTGGAAATAAAGGGTCTTGCCGTCAACATCAGCTTTTTTCACCTCACCGGCATTATCGATTATCTTCAGCCTCTTCTCAAAGTCCGGCAGTTTTGATGCAGCATTCCTAAACTTCTCGCCGTCCGGTTCCTTCCTCACCACAGCAATCACCGGCTTTCCTGTCTTCTTATTAATCTCTTTTATGTCCGCAAGGTTGAACCCGGCAAAAGCTATGCTGTTAAGAATTATAAGCTGTATCTGGCTTGCAAATTTCGGCCTGCTTACAAGATATATTATCTTTTCTGTCACATCAAGCCCGTCAACTGTTATCTTCGCGCTCACGACCCCGTCAAGATACTCTTTTGCCCTGATGATGACCCCGACAAGTATGGTCTCTCCTTTTTCAGAATGCTTGAACGGCCCGTCATCAAACCCTATGACTCTTATCCACTTCTTTGGGTTTTGCATACAGAACATTATTATGTAGGAATTCTTATAGGTTTGTATCAGAAAAACTTGGGCGAAAAAGCTCGCCTTTTATCAATCGCAGAGCTTGGACTAATGCCATGAAGTTCCCTTATCTTTGAAAGCCTCATAAGTTCCTTTGTGTTGCCCTTTTGCCTTGCTATCTTCAGCATATTCAATATATCTTTTTCATTCATGGTTTTTACCTCCTTTTATTTTTTCAGGCAATATATCTGATTGAAAAAAAGATAACGCCTGATACGTATGCACTTTTTCCTGCAATGCATACAAGTTTAATTTAGTTAAACAAAACAATAACCTATATCCTACATAATACACTTTAAACTATATAAATCTTCGCTTTTTCAAAGAGATAAATTTATTAATCTTTCGTGATAAAAAGAGGTATGGTTAATATTTACAATTTCAACGGCTACGAGATGGTGCAGGATATAAAAGATAAAGAAGCTTTAGTAAAAAGAGAACTCTCCACTCTTGCAAATCTTATAGCAGACGGCCTCAAAGAGATTGCGCAACATCAGGACAACTATTTGCTTCATTTGATTGATCTTGCTGATTTATGTTATGAAGAATACAAGGACGGAAAAGGTTTTTCTGACAGTTCAAAGGTGTGGTCTTATTCTTTGACTTCAAGAGGTGATGTCTGGTGCAAATGGCATGAGACACCACTAGGAGGTTTTGATTCAAGATCTGATTTCTATATCCTTACAGATGATCTCCAAGAGTTCATGAACCACCTGATAACATCTTCAGATAATGCTGAAAAATATATTAAAAAAGTGATACGTAGTGTAGAAGAATTAAATCAAGAATACAACCTTGAAATCAATCTCCCAAAAATCTTTTCTTCTTACAAAGAAAACGAACCGAAAGTTAAAGCAGAAGTATGAATATCAATCCTTATCCACAAGCACAGCCTTATCAATCAGATAAGTCCCCACAAGACCATCCATCTTCTTGCTCGCAGACACAATCTCAATCTTCTTCTCAAACATAGGAGAATCAAGCACAAGCGTCTCAAACTCACCGCCCTCACCGACAATAGAGATGTCATGCTTCCTGTTCAGTTCAACAAGTTCATCAATCGCATCCC
>JAGLUQ010000193.1 GCA_023134675.1 Candidatus Aenigmatarchaeota archaeon
GGCACGGTGAATTCGTGCCGAAAGAGATTATAGCCCCTTTTCCCTTTGATGATAAGGACTTGATCCAGGAATGGCTATCAGACATCAAAGATAAAAAAGTCGTGATAACAGTCCCGAAAAGGGGCGAAAAGCTCAAGCTCCTTGAGATGTCAGACAGAAACGCAAAAGAGGCCTATTTACAGCACTCGGCAACAACAAAAGATTCAAAAGAGAAACTTGAATGCTTAAAAGAAGAGCTTGGCCTAAAAAAAGCACCAGAAGTCATAGAAGCTTTTGACATATCAACGATAGGAGGGCAGCATTCAGTCGGGTCTATGGTGCAGTTCAGGAACGGAAAGCCTGACAAGAGCAATTACCGGAAGTTCAGGATAAAGACAGTCAACGATATCGACGATTTCGCCATGATGAGAGAAGTAATCACAAGACGATACACGCGCCTGAAAAAAGAAAACAAAGAGATGCCTGACCTTATCCTTGTTGACGGCGGCAAAGGCCAGCTCAATATCGCCCTTGAGGTCTTAAAAGAACTCAACATCAGGAACCAGCCCATAATCTCTCTTGCCAAAAGAGAAGAAGAGATATACCTGCCGAACAGTGAAAAGCCAATAGTCCTAAATAAAGACTCAAAAGCCCTCCTCCTGCTCAGACATATAAGAGATGAATCGCACAGGTTCGCCATCAGTTACCATAAGGTGCTGAGGAAGAAAGGGTTTGAAAAGTAAGAAATACATTTGAATCAAAGATTATCTGATTTTACATAAAGATTCAATACTCTTTCTATCGAATCTGTCTCAACATCAAAATGAGACAGCAGCGCTTCCGGTAAATAAAAGAAATAAACACTCTTGAAATCCGCAGGCAATACTGACTCTTCAGAATCAAGAGATAAAACATCCTTGCATATCTTGCAGAAACCAAAAATATCTTCAGGCATCATAAACGAATATAAACCTTCATCTCCTTTTTTCTTTGTAAAAAATGCATGAGTGCCATATATTTCATATGTTGACAACAGAGGATTCTTTTCATCTTCTCTCAGCTTCCTATACCTTGCTTCCTCAGTAAGGATGCAATGGAACGCTATATCATCTTCTGTCTCCAACGCAATCCATGGCTCAAAAAAATTCTTCTGATAAGGTATTATAACCCTAAAATCATCAGAAACATAAGCCCATGCAGGCTTTCCGGCAAAGGTTTCCTTATCCTTGACATATTGCACATTATGCGCATCACCAAAATAAAGCTCTTTTTCAGGCAAAGAAAAAGAGTTATCTATCCGATTTGAAGATTCAAGAGATTCAATATACTGCCATGCCATCGTTATCATCCATTAGTCTTAGTTTAATCAGAGCAGTAAAACTTTAAATAAATTTGAATCACCAGATAACCACTATTTATATAAATTTACCTTTAAATAAAAACAGTATACGGTGAAATAAATGAACAAGCTAAAAGTAAGCCTGGTATTCAGCTCAGACATAGGAAAATTAAAGGCAGATATAGACAAAGCCATTCCTGAAATCCAAAAAAAAATCAGTGAAAAACAGAAATCCTTCAAAATATCCACAGACACGATAAAAAAGAACGAGCTGTTCCTGAACATAGAATCAGAAGGCTTCACCCATACATTCATACCAAGGATAAAGAACCTCATGATGCCTAACATCTCAAAACACAAGATAGGCATAAGATCATACCACCTCATAGACTACATCCTCGAGATTGACCTTGAAAAAAAGCCAAAAGAAGAATTCAGCATACCTTTCACAAAAAAGACAGAATTCAAAGGCACAAAAGCAATCCTGACCTTCGACGAATCTTTTGACACGACCCAGATAGACACAGGAGTCATAGAAAGGATAGCAGCCCTTGCAAAAGACAAGGCCGCAGCCCAGGATTACGAGGGCAAGGCAGAATACAACAGCATATTATGGACATCAAAAGAGAAGAAACTCACATACAAAGACGACCCTACAGAAGACATGATAAAAAGGAAATGGGTTATCCAGGGTCCCGGACAGGGCCAATGGTTCCATACACCCAACTCAACAGCACTATTCAAGGCAATGGAAACTATAGCAGT
>JAGLUQ010000194.1 GCA_023134675.1 Candidatus Aenigmatarchaeota archaeon
TTGAAGATATTGTCTGCTTCTTTTTCTGTGAGAAGATACCCATACATACCCTCCTTTCCAGCCAGATAACCGATATATGTTGCCATATCAGCCAAAATGTATGTAGAACCTAATCCTGTAAATTTCCAGGAGGCTTCTATATCTCCATTTATACCATAAAATGCAGATGCTACAAGAAAAAGAAAGCCGGGAGCAATAGATATTGCACTATATATCCTGTCTTTAAACAATCGCCCCTCTATCTCTTCTGCAGTCATGTCATCTTCCACACTCTTAATACCTCTTTGTATCGGAATGTCCAGAAGAGTAAATGGGAAGTGTTGAGATATTTTTCTTAATGTCTTAAGATTCTCTCTTTTAGCTTTCGCTTTTTCAAGCCTTTTTATCTCATTATAGACTGTTTCAGGAGGTAAGAGTACATTGTCTTTTGAAAAGGTATATTCGCCGAATAAGTTTACAAAAGATCTGGAGTTCATAGTTCTAAAACCACCAACATCATAACTTTCCGCGTTTTCAAGAAAATCGTTCAGGTATTTCAGATCCTCTGTTTCAGTGCCTTTTATCAAATCTACAAAACCTATTTCCATCTTAACTATAAAGTGGCGAAGTTTTAAATATTTTGTTAATGTTTGTATATTTTCCTGCTTTTCAAGAATTCAGTCATCCAATACAACTTTGCAGTCCCTTATTTCATTGAAGATATTGTCTGCTTTTTTTTCTGTGAGAAGAAAATCATACTTGATCGTATTGCCAAACATATAATTGCCGTATGTTGCTAGATCAGATATAAGATATGCCCCACCCAGAGCATAAAATAAGAATGCTGTTTCTGTATCTCCGTTCAGGTAATTGTATGCTGCACCTGCAATGAGACAAAGACCGGGCACAGTAGAAGCTACAGTTTTTATTCGATTTTTCTTATTTTGGCTGTTTATCTGTTCTGCTGTCAGATTTACGTTCACATTTTTTATACCCATATCCAGCGGGATTGATAAGATATAATCCATTGGTGATATCATAAAAGATGCATAATCCTTAAGTTTTGCCAGGATTGTGGAATCATCGCTTTTAGTCATCATCTTTTCAAGCCTTTTTATCTCATCATAGACAGTTTCAGGAGATAATAGTATAGTGTCCTGCGACCGGTCATACCCATCAAATATGTTTAAAAAAGATCTTGGGGTCAGAGCCTTAAAATTCTCAATAGTATAGACTTTAGGATTATCAATAAAAGATGTCAGGTGTTTCAGACTATCTTCCCGAGCATATCCTAGCTCACATATAAAATCGATATCCATCTTAACTAGTAAGTGGCAAAGTTTTAAATATCTTAAATCTGTCTTCATAGATTGTTTCAACTAGTGGCTGTTCATATGAACGAAAAAGAATTCAATCCTCACAACCATTTAAGCCGCTTAAAATACAGAACAAGAAAAACAATAGTTAAAAACATAATTCCTAAAACAGCATAAAATCCGTAAATATAATCAGAATACGGAAGATGGTTGAAATTCATACCGTAAATCCCGCTGATAAGAGTAGGAACCATGATAACCGCAGCGATTGCAGTTATCTTTTTCATCACAACATTCAGCTCATATGACACAATAGTAGACTGCATATCAAACAGATTATTGATGATCTCCCTTTGTATCTTTACAGCATCAATAAGTTCCATGACATCAAGATAAAGATCTTCAAACATCTCAACACATTTCTCGCCTCTGAATTTTTTGACATACCCCTTCTGAAGCATCTTCATGACCTCAAGATTTGCCGCCAGAGAATTATGAAAATATGCAAGAGTCGTGTTTACAGAAAGCAGTTTCTGCACATGTTTCTTATCAGTCTCAAATATTTTCTCTTCAATTATGTCTGATGTATCCACAATATTGTTGATGACATTCAGATACCTCTGATTCATCTTTTCAATAAGCTTAAAGACAATGCCTGCGGGACCATTTTGAAATACGAATTTTCCGCGCCCGGTGCTGAGCAGTTTAGATAGATCATCAAAGCTCTTTGAATTTTTCCTGCACACAGTCACGACAAGATT
>JAGLUQ010000195.1 GCA_023134675.1 Candidatus Aenigmatarchaeota archaeon
GGAAACCTTTTTTGTACATATCTAATGATTTTCCCGGGAAAAAGGTCCATAACAGGCCGAAGAAGATGAAGAATATTGCAAGAATCTTGAGCTGAAGGATGACAAGAGGTGACATGGATATCTTTTTATAATTGGGTTTATGAGTATAAATATTATTCAGATGATATCATGCTCTTATTTCGCTTTCTTTGACGCTTTCTTTATCACCTTTTCATCTCCCACTATCCATTTATAGGTAAGCCAGAAGACTGCTGAGAAGATGAAGAATACCAGTATCAGATAGAAAATGCCTATGAATCCGAAACTTAACATGCCTGTGCCGTCCATCATGTTGAAGCTGCCCATCATGTCGCCTGCGTCTGCATATGCTGAAGATGCTGAGAGCAACAGGATTAACAGGAGTGATATAATTATTTTTTTCATATCGATACACCTATCTATATTATTGATTATATATCTTTAATAATGTATGTTATTTGCGAAGATATGAATGCAAACAATAAAAAGCTATCTTTTACAAAGATTATGAGATGGTGTTATTTTGAGAAAAGAAAAAGATATTGAGCTTTTATCCCCTGCCGGGTCTTTTGATGCACTTGTTGCGGCTGTGCAGAATGGTGCTGATGCTGTGTATATTGGCGGGCGGGATTTCAATGCGAGGATAAATGCAGATAACTTTTCTTTGCCTGAGATGAAGAAGGCTATTGATTACTGCCATACCAGAGGTGTTGCAGTATATGCAGCTGTCAACACGCTTGTTTCTGACGGGGAGTTCTTAGATGCTGTCAAATATGTCAAAGAGCTTTATCTTTTAGGCATTGATGCTGTGATTGTGCAGGATATGGGCCTTTTTAATTCCCTACATAAGATATTTCCTGATCTTTCTCTACATGCCAGTACGCAGATGACTGTGCATAACAGTTACGGTGCTGTGCTCTTAAAGAATATGGGCTTTGACAGAGTCATTGTGTCACGCGAGATGCCACTAAGTAATATCAAGACTATGACAGATAAAGCAAAGATTCCGGTTGAAATGTTTTGCCACGGGGCAATATGCATGTCGTATTCTGGGCAGTGCCTTATGAGCAGTTTTATGTTTAGGCGCAGCGGCAACAAGGGTGTGTGCGCGCAGCCGTGCAGGATGAAATATTCTCTGTCGCAGGGGGCGACATCTTCTGAAGCATCGTATCTGCTATCACCTAAAGACCTGTGCACTGCAGGAAATATTGATAAGGTCAAGGATTCAGGTATTGTTTCGCTAAAGATTGAAGGGCGGATGAGAAGCCCTGAATATGTGGCCTGTGTCACTTCTGCTTACAGGGAAGGTATTGATAAGGGCTTTATCGATGCTGAAAAGAACAGCAGCTTGTCCAAAGTGTTCAACAGGGGATTTACAGGCGGGTTTGTCCTGGGTGATTTATGCAATCTTATGAATACTGTCCGCCAGAACAACATGGGACTTTTTATCGGCAAATGCGTATCTTACGACGGGAAGTTAAGGCTTATGAGGATACGGCTTGAGGAGGATCTTTGTGTCGGCGACGGACTGCGCATTGATTCAGGTGATGATGAGATAGGCTGCAAGGTCAAATCTATATATAGTTCAAATGAGAGAGTGAAAGATGCTGAGAAAGGCGACACTGTGTCTTTGAAGGTTGACAAGACAGTTGTCAAGGATTCCTGCATATACAAGACATTTGACAAGAAGTCTGATGCATGGGCAAAAGATACTTATCTTAAGGGAAAAGAGACACGGAAGATTAATGTTAGAGTTAAGGTCAGGCTGAAGGAAGGTGAAAAGCTTTCTTTGGATGTGTCTGACGGTGTTAATTCTGTCTGTTCTGAATCTTCTGTTTCTGCTGAAAAGGCGATTAAGCATGCGATGACTCCAGAGAAGCTTGAGGAACAGCTTTCACGGCTGGGGAATACTCCTTTTTCTATTGAAAAATTTGTGTTTGATGT
>JAGLUQ010000196.1 GCA_023134675.1 Candidatus Aenigmatarchaeota archaeon
TGAACTGTAAACTTCTGCCAGAAACCCTATATCAACCATCTACTTTCTCACCTGTGTCTCTATATAATCTACTATTCTTTTCGCTATATTTATATCTGTCGCTTCGGTCATCCCTCTTATGCCAGGGTTAATGTTGACTTCAAGGACTACCGGGCCTGATTTACTTTCCAGGATATCGACTGCTATGATGCGCGTATCCATTATCTTTGCAATTTTCAGGCTCATCTCTTCTATCTCTTTTGATGGTGTGTATCTTACGCCTGAGCCACCTATCTTTATGTTGGCGCGTTTCTCTCCTTCTTTTGCCACTCTCTTATAGGCGCCTGCTATTTCATCGCCGACTACAAGCACTCTTATGTCCTCACCGGGGTTGTCTATAAATTCCTGTATAAGAACCTGCTGCTTAAGCACTTCCATAGATTTCAGGATAGATTTCATGGCGTTTGCATCGCTTACATACATGACGCCTTTTCCGCCGCTGCCGCCTTTTAGCTTGACCATTACAGGAAAGTTTATCATATCTACAAGATCTTCTGCATGCTCTCCTGTCTTGAAGAGATAAGTCTTGGGCACTGCTATATTTTGGCGTGCAAGCATCTCGGTTGTCAGGAATTTATCATGGGCTACAAGGACCGTCTCTGCGCGATATGGTTTTGGCACATCTATCATGTCAAACGCTTTCACGACCTGATAGCCATACTCTCTTCTTGGAGCATCAATCTTTGGCAGGAAGTAATCAACTTTTGTAAGGTCCTGCTTATTATATTCACAGCTGACAGATCCTGTCTCAACGATAAGGTTTATTCTATCTATCGGAACATGCATCACGTTGAAGACTTTTTTTGCCTCATCAATTATCATGCTTGTTGTAGGAGAACTTTTTCCAGGAGATGCTATAAGTATTTTATTCATCGCTTTTCCACCTCATGTCACGGACCCATTCAAGGAACTTGCTGAATACCGGATTTTCTTTCTTTATTGCTGCGTGATTTTTAAGATATGAAATGCTTTTCTCAAGAAGGTCTTTTTCGTATATATCGCTGTAAAAACTTATCCTGGGCTTTATGTTGAATCCTGCGACCATCACCTGATCATTGGCTTTCATCAGGTTTATCTGGCATATACCTGCCTTGAGGACTTGTGAGACTGACATGACTGTGCTTATTTCATCTCTTGTCAGCTTGTATTTTTTCTTTTTGCCGTTCACTGCGTATGCATCGCTGCCTATGACAAGAACGCTTATTGCAAGGGCATCGTTGAAAGTCTCCTGCAGAGTTATTGGCTGGTTCAATGTCTCTAAAGTGTCTACCACTCCTTTGGCTGATTCAGGTGAATCAAGGATTATTGTGCCTGCCTTGCTGTAAGGAAGTTTCAGGATGGCCGGATATATCATTGTGCCTATGCTTTTTTCAATCGCCGGGCGCGACATGGCAAGGTAGGTTCTGGGGGTCTGTATCATCCTGTTGTTGAGCATGAAAGGCAGAAGGAATTCATTGTAGCCGTAAAGTATTGATTCGCTGCTCAGGGATGAGAATATGCCGTGCTGCTCGAAAATCTTGAGCAGGACATAGCAGAAGTCTGCATTTTTTTTATCCACTCTTGGAAGGATTACGTCAAAATCAAGAAGATTTGTATTTTTCAGGAACGGGACTGCCTTTTTTTTACAGGTCTCTATCCTTATCATCTCTATCGGTGCGTAAAGGATAGAATCAAACTTATCTTTTGCAGTCTCCATAAGTTCTATTTCGCTGTCTGACCTCTTCTCAGGACCTATTATACATAATTTCATAAGAAGTAACACCTAAAGGCGATGTAGGTTATTTGTGGGTTTAAGTATATAAAGGTTAAGTCTTGGAGTCTTATACACTCAAACACCATCTTTCACAAATATAAATCCTATAATT
>JAGLUQ010000197.1 GCA_023134675.1 Candidatus Aenigmatarchaeota archaeon
TCATCTATCGTCCTGCCGTAAGCGGTAAACTTCGCATCAGCCGTATGTGGAAAGAACTCATATTGTTTCATAAGGCATCTATGAATACTTATAAATGCCGCAATTTAATATAGTTTTGTGATAATTATGAATGAAATCAATATTATATATGATGTCAAAAAGGAAGCATACACAGGAGTTGATATATCATCTATATTAGGTATGAGCAAAGACGAACTTATAGAGAACGGCGACCGCCTTAAAAACGGCAGCGACGAACAGATAAAAGCAGGATTAAATCTCTGGATGATGGCACTTACAAAAGACCAGACAGATGCAGCCCAGATTGGAAAAATCGCAAAATATCAAAACAAAATAGGCGATGAAGATGGTGCATTAAAGACTTATGAAACTGGAATAAAGGCAATAGAACAAAAAGGAAACGGCGACAAAGCAGCACTTGGAAATCTTTATTTAGGAAAAGCCCAGTTAGAAATATACAGCAGAGGAAACAAAGATTACGAACAGGCACAAAAAGATATAGAAACATCTGCAGAACTTACAGATGAACCGGTAGACCAAAGCCTTATGATAACAATAGAAGAGGGTATAGCAAGACAAAAACGCCGGAAAAACAAAGCATAAATATTAATACGATTTCTAAACATCAAAAAAAAGAAAAAAAAGCGTCGAGGATGTGATTTTCACAAAGGAGACCACAGGCGCACATTAAGATAGATAATGAACAATGACTTCATCCCGTAGGGATGAATGTCATGTACGCCTCAAGGCAGTCGCCTTGTTTTGAACACACGTGAGCACGGGGCTCAGAAGCTTTCCAGGCTTCCGCCATGGCCGGGCTAGGCGACCTCGACACGATGAATATGATTTAATAAAAAATTAAAGAAATAAGCTTTTAAGTATTGCGCTTGTTTTAATCCTTAAGCTCAATCTCGATATGAACACCGCTCGGTATAGGAATCCGCATTATCCTTCTCAAAGCCCTCTCATTGACACCGATGTCCACAAGCCTTTTGTGCACCCGCATCTCCCATTTCTCATAGGTCTCTGTACCGTCAGCACATGGAGATTTTCGCGTAGTTATCTTAAGCTTCTTTGTAGGCAAAGGTATAGGACCGCGTACGCTTGCACCGAACTTCTCGGATATTTCCCTTATCTCTGACGTAAGCTCATTAAGCTTGTTTATATCTGTACTTGAAAGAGCTATTCTTGCTTTCTGCATATGTATTCACACCTGTTGATTAAAGATGACTCACATCATCCTCTAATATCATTTAAAAATAAAAAAGTTAAAAAGAGGGATTTAACCCTTCTTTGGAACTAATTCCATGCAAAGGCCTGCAGCGATTGTCTGACCCATATCCCTTATAGCAAACCTTGCCATCTGCGGAAGCTCTGAGTTCTTCTCGATACACATAGGCTTTGTAGGTACGCACTTTATTATAGCTGCATCTCCTGCCTTTATAAAGTCAGGATTCTCTTCAAGAACCTTACCTGTAGCAGGATCCAGTTTCTTTACAATCTCAGTTATTTTACATGCTACATGCGCTGTGCTGACATGGAACACCGGAGTGTATCCTTTTGTAATTACGCTTGGATGCTGTAAAACAACAATCTGTGCAGTAAACTCCTCAACCATTGTAGGAGGATTGCTTGTCTCGCCAATTACATCGCCCCTCTTGACATCTGTCTTGCCAAGACCTTTTATGCTGACACCGACATTGTCGCCAGGAAGCGCCTGTGGCATTGACTGGTGATGCATCTCTATGCTCTTTATCTCACCTGTCTTGCCTGATGGCATTGAAATAATCTTTGCGCCCGGCTTCAGTACACCAGTCTCGACCTTTCCTACAACAACAGCACCGATACCGGAAATCGTATAGACATCCTGTAC
>JAGLUQ010000198.1 GCA_023134675.1 Candidatus Aenigmatarchaeota archaeon
GACACAAAAATAAGATCTATTCTATAATTTCCCAAAAAGACCACCAACCTTTATAAAATTCACCTTAATCATAAAACCCATGGCACAGGTACATGTATTAAGGGAAGGCAGCCTTGAATATGTTGAGGGCTCTTCAGTCATAAGGCCGGCTACAGTCACACTGGTGAAGTATAGAGATTTTGATCACCATGAAAAATATCTTCTGGTCGATGCAGGCAGCAGCTGCGATACTTTGGATGACCTGAATGACTGGCTAAAACCCCACAATATTACTTCCAAAGATATCCATAAAATTATCCTGACCCACAACCATCCTGACCACAAAGCACTGATAAGACACATAGGCAGCCCTGAAGGTGCGATGATATACGGTCCTGACTATACATATTGTAACTGCTACGGGTACGAATATCATGTCAGGAAAAGTGAAGGCTACATCGTTCCTGATGTGATGCTACTTGATACTCCCGGCCATGAAGGTCCAGGGGACAGAAGCGTATTGGTAAATACATGGGAAGGTCTTGTAGGCATTGTAGGCGACCTGATGTTCAATAGTGAAGCATATAAGAATCCTGAATCTACGAGAAAACAGTCTCCTGAAAGTAGGAAAGATATAATCAGCTCACGGAATATGATAATTAATGATTATCCTGATATGGTTAAAATAATCCCGGGCCACGGTCCGGAATTCAATGTCAAAGACATCTTAAAGGAACTGGAGATTATTTCTTAGAAAGCCCCCAAAAGACCCAACCTCTAATAAACTCATTCATCTGGCCGAAATCAACGCTTTGACTAATTAGATTTTTAAAGTTGTTTTCAAACAGTCAAATCTATGATCAAAGAAAACCCGCCCAATAGCTGCTGTGACAGATGGATACGATTATACAGCCCGGAAAAAAGACAGCTAAACGCCGAAGACTTTAAAAAAATTATCCAGAGAAGCCAAACACCCAAAACACAGGCAATATACTGGAAAGATATGGATGTCTATGGGTCTTCTTACGAATCAATCAGAGAACCGCTGTCAAATGCTTATGAAGAGATTTTGTCACACATATTTTCAGAATACATAAAAGAATCTAATATCTCGCTTGAGGTTGGCTGCGGGCCTCATGCATCATTCTACAACTTTCTCCCTGACGGGCATAAAGACGGATGGCTTATGTCTGATATCAACAATATTTCGGTGCATCTATCAAAAAAGAAGCATAATGGAGGAAAATTCTTTGTAGCGGATTATCATCAGATACCTTTCAAAGATGAGTCATTTGACATTGTAGCAGGATTCAACGCATTTGAAACTACAAGATACATGAAGGCTGTTGTTTCAGAAGCATATAAAATACTAAAACCACAAGGATACCTGCTTTCGATACAGAGTGTAATCCCAAGCGATTTCGCATTGATTGCAGAAGAATATGGAACAGGCGAAAAAGATATCACTGCAGAAACTATATTCATGCACGGGAACATACCTATCCTGATTGACTCTGGCTATGGAAATGTTGACATAAGGTCATATCATATAGGAAAACTGCAGAGGACTGCAGAAAACTCCGGGTTTAAGACAATATTTAACGGGATTGTTGAATCTGACGGAATTTATCCGAGAACAGAAAAGCATAATATTAAAACACTCAGGAAATCATCAGACCCAGAAAAAATTAACAGTTTCATTGATCTTGTTGCCCGGCCGGAAAACACACATGATCCCAGCATACTTGATGGATATGTACGGGAATGTGTCGCGGCAAATGTCCTGATAGCAAAAAGACCAGCAACAGCATAAGGTCAAGTCGTGATTTGGTCGCACTCAACACCCATTCTACAAGAAGTATGAAGACTGCCTCAAGAAGAAGTAATATGTTCTTTTTGACTTTGACTACC
>JAGLUQ010000199.1 GCA_023134675.1 Candidatus Aenigmatarchaeota archaeon
ATGTTTGAGTTGAGTTTTTTTGGAAGGCGCTCGGCAACGTCTGTGAATCTTGCCATGTCTGTGTATTTTTTTATGTATGATTGTTTACGGTTTATTCCCATTGTTATATTGTTTTTTATTGTAGTTGAGAAGATTTCCGGATCCTGTGGGATAAGGGCTATGTTTTTGTTTATGTCTTTGAAGCCGTTGTTCAGGAGATTTCCGTCCAGGTACAGCTTTATGTGCTTTGGTGTGTAGAGCTCTCTTATTATTTTCAGGAGTGTGGTCTTTCCGCTGCCGCTCTCGCCTATGAGCGCTATCTTTTCTGCATTCTTGATTGTAAGCGATACGTTGTCCAGATGCAGGTCTGCGCCTTCTTTTGTGTGGTATGAGAATCTTAAAGAATCTATCTTGAGCTCTTTCCATTCTTTGCCTAATTTAACAGGTCTTATTTTCTTTTTTCTGCGGAATTTGTCTGATATCTCTTCAGCATTCTGGACTGCTGTCTTCTCCCGCACTATTGCGCTGTACTTGTAAGCGAACCTGAAGAACAGGCCTTTTATCCTTCCGACATAGCTGTAGAGCGCAAAGATGCTGCCTATCATGATTGCTGTGCCTGACATGAAATTGAAATAGACATATGAAGTGAGTACAAGTACCATCATAGTGGCTGTGCAGATCGATACGAAGAACCATTTGGTCTCGCTCTGTTTCGTTGTCTTTATGTGGAGCCTGAACGGCTGCATAATCTTTCTGAAGATAGCTTTTGAGACCAGACGTTCTGTCCTTAAGATTATGACTGTCGTTATATTGCTTATCACATCAAATATTTTTGCTGATATCCTGTTCTCTGCCCAGTAGAGTTCCCTGTATTTTTTCACAAGGTGACTGTCAAATCTTAAGACTATGCCTAAGGTGATTACCATCATGAGAAGGACTATGTAGCTTGCATGGATGTTGAAGTACATCAGGGCTATGTAAGATCCCAGGAAAAGTACAAGGGTCTGGATGACTTCATATGACTCTGATGAATATCTGTATAATGCGCCTGTGCCTTTTTCTATCTTGTCTATGGTATCTCCTGAATGGTGGTCCGTATGCCATTGTGCAGGCAGAGACATTGTCCCGTCCAGAATATATTTTTTATAGTTGGCTCTCACAAGAAATGAGTTCTTTGCCTGGATTATCATTGCAGGACCGTGGAATATCCAGAATCCAAGTTCCATGAATATGAAGACTGATAGGTACAGCATGATACTATATAAATTTGTGCTGTCCAGGCCGTTCTCCTGTATGGTGTTGAGTACTTTTGCGATAACCAGCGGACTGACCAGGTTAAACATGTTTGCGATGATGAACATTATAGAGTATAAGACTACATTTTTCCTGTTGCCTTTTGAGTATTCCCAGAGCTTTGAAGTGAGGTAGATGACCGGGTTGTCTTTTATTGCCATGCTTTATGATTATTGTGATTTGCTTAAATGTGTTTCCGACAATAATACATTTAAAACTTCCTTTCCATCTTAGATGTAAGTGATAATTATGATGCCGGGAATGAATCCTAAACAGATGAAGAGCATGATGAAGCAGATGGGCATGCAGATGGTTGAGATTGAGGCATCTGAGGTTGTTATCAAGTGCGCTGACAAAGAGATTGTCATCTCAAACCCGCAGGTGTCCAAGGTCAAGGCTATGGGTAATGAGACATTCCAGATAGTCGGCGAAGTTTCTGAGAGGTCGCCTGAGACTGAGAAGTTCACTGATGAGGATGTCAAGATGGTCGCTGAGCAGGGTGAAGTTTCAGAAGATGATGCCCGTTTAGCTCTTGAAGAGACTGACGGCGATATTGCCGAGGCGATAATGAAGGTTAAAGA
>JAGLUQ010000002.1 GCA_023134675.1 Candidatus Aenigmatarchaeota archaeon
TTAAATCTTTTTCAGCCGCATCAACCTAAAAAAATCACTTCACAAGAGACTTGATCTTCTCAACAATCTCCGGCTGAATATAATGGTTCACAGTCACAGTATAGTTATCTTTCCATACATGCTCTTTCTTCACAAACCTCTTATGCCCCAGCTTATCGGCGACAGAAAGAAAGAACGCCCTGAGCTCATCCTTTGTCACAGAGCTGTGCTTCTTTAAGAATTCCTTCGCCTTTTCAGTCGCATAGAAAGACCGCACTATATGCGGATAAAACTCTTCGCCGCAATATCTCCTGAAAGCCTCCTTAAAATGCACATCCGTAAGCGGATGCCCGGTCACTGCATTCACAAAGACAAAAGAAGAGTTCCGCAACGGCTGAAGTATTTTTTTGAGCCGGGATATATACACATCAGGAAATTTCTCTGTAATCTTCATAGGGACGCCGTCTTTTGCAAGATAGCTGAATGTCACACTGTTACCATCAATAGATATATCTTTCTTCTTCAGTGTCGTAAGCCCCTTATGCCCGTGAGCCTTATAATATATCTCATTCCCCACACGCATATAGGTCTTAAGCAATGTATAAAGAGGTACAGCAATTATGTCTGTCTCATCCTTAAGAGCTGACAGAACCCGCCTGTTCAACGTAAGATAATGCTTCTCAAACTCTTCAACCTCTTTGTATTTCTTCCTGACAGACTTTTCCTTCTTCTCAAGCGTATACACATAAGAGTAAGTGCCGCCGGGATTCTTGTACAGCACATCCCAATGGCTGTTCGACGCCTCATCATGTATTATGAGACCTTCGGCAAAAAGTGAAAATGCCTTGTCCAGTTCTCTCCCGTCAGGCAGTATATTTATCCTTGCGCCCTGCGTCTTTCCGTCAGGCGACATCTGTCCTTTCAAAAATTTAGGATGTTTCCTGTCCACAAGATACTCAAGATTATCGTGCGCCTTAAAGAGCTGCACCACATGAATAGCATCAGGAAACTCCCTTGATGACTCTATCCAGGAAGTCTTCGCCCTCTCATAGACTTTAAGATCCTTTGCCATTATCCTGAGCGTGCCTTCAGCAATCACATCAGGTTTCTTGCCGGCCATAATCTAATATATAGGTTCCTGAGTTAAAAACATTTTCGCTTCGCATATATCAATCAAAAAATCTATTTATACAAAGAAGACCAAAAGACTAGCAAGGTGAAATCCTGGTGATTGTGGAATCCCAGCTTGCAGGCATCGGAATGATAGCGCTCGGAGCTGCAATCGCTGTAGGCATCGCATCAGCAGGATCAGGAATCGGTCAGGGGAAGACCACAAGGGAAGCAATTGAAAAGACAGCAAAAAAACAGGACGCATTCGGCAAGCTTCTTGCCATGTCAGTCCTTGTCCAGACGCAGGCACTGTACGGCTTTGCAGTCGCTTTCATACTTATCGCCTTCGGGTTCGGATTGATAGCAATATAGGTGAAAAATATGCTTGAACAGGTAGGGCTTATCGCAATCGGCGCAGGAATAGCAGTTGGCTTCGCCGCGGCAGGGTCAGGCATAGGCCAGGGGAAAGCGGTAGCAGCAGCAATAGGAGCCACAGCAGAGAATGAGAAACTCTTCGGAAAATCAATAGCGATGGCAGTCCTTACAGAGACCCAGGCCTTATACGGATTTGCAATAGCCATAATCCTGATAGCTTTCGGGTTCGGCCTTATAACAGTATAAACCTCAGAAAAACTCAACCAATATTTGTTCTGCATTGATTCTACCGGACTTTGTCGTATTGACTAAAACTGTTTCAGGTTCATGACAATATACAATCAATACAGGCTGATAACCTGTTATTCCACCGTTAAGATAAAAACCGGTATAATCTTTTTTTAAGTTAAAAGAGCTTTTATCCAAAACAGTACAAAATTCTTTTGCTTTAAAACAATCAGACACATTAACATTACTATTTAGATTATCTTCCAGCAGCTGCCTTTCGCTTTCATCAACCTGAAGATACTGAAATTCAAGTTTATATATCCTTAAAAAGTTAAACAAGCTGTCTATAAAGTCAGAACATTCTTCAATAGGTTGTTCCAATTTTGTCTCGGAAGAATCAACATCATTTTTTGGCTTCAGTTCAAAATTAACGTTAAACCCGGATAATTCATATTTTTCAGAAAGGCCGGATTCCCTAAATATTTCTTTAACACTTCCAAAAACATCTTTATAGAAAGTATCAACAACAGGTATATCTGAAGAATTAATCTCTCCGTCAAAACCCATATTAATCACAAGAAAGACTAAAATAACCAAACTTTAAAAACTTATCTGAAAAGGTATGATTCAAAAATAAGATAAGATCTCTTCAGCGCTGAGTTCAGAGTTTTTCAAAGATGTATTAACAAGAACAGCTTCAGATCCGCTTTTTTTGTAGACCACAAAAAAATCATTAATATTATTATACAGACGAAAACCTGTGTAATCTTTATCAAACTTAGAAGAATCCTTCTCAAGAGTTATTTTCAGATCAGAACTGCTATAAATATCAGAAAAATTTTCATTTCCTACAACACTTCGAAAATAAAGCGACTGCAACTCTTTTATATCATCAGCAAAAATCAATGTCGCATTAAGATCATACTCATCCATAAGAGAATAAAGGCTTTTCTTAAAACCGGGAAGTGTAATGCCTTTGCCTTTCTGCTTCTTATCAGAAGACTTGGGTTTCATAGGCTCCTTGGATGTAAGTCCGCTAAACACAAGTGCACTCTTCTTTGTATTTAAATCATAATTAAAAGACATGCCATCCAGATTAGAATTCTCAGGCAGTGGATGTTTTTTCACATAATCATAAATCTTTTCACTTAACTTATCAGGACCAAATGAATCTTCAAGACCCTTATTCCATTTATGAAAATCAATTTCAAAACCCTCAGGATTATCTAACATACTTAAATTCATAATGTCCTTAAAATCAGATAATGTAAAGTTTTCGTTCTTCCGTAGCTTATCAAGAGAACTGGCATCTAATTCATCCACCCGTACAAGTTTATTAACCATAAACATACTATTTTCAATATTAAAATCATAATAAAATAGTACAGCAGCATTATGAAATTGCTCAGGCACCGGATTTTCTTCTATATAATCAGAAATCTTCTTGCTTACACTACCAGGATCAAATAAACTTTTAAGATCCAAAATCCATTCACTAAATTCTTTTCCAGAAGTTTCACCGGAATCTGACATAACAAGATATAAACAGAATCAAACTTTAAAAACCTTTCTTAAGCAATAAAAACGGGAAAAAGAAAGAAAAAAGACATTTCAGATTAAAGAGCCTCAGAAAATTATAACCTATATAAGCAAAGATATCCAAACTAAATCTAGTGGAATCCATGCAGGCAGAAGACATACTGAAAGAGATAGAGAATGAGGCTGAAGATAAAAAGTACCATATAAACCAGAGATGCACAGAAGACCTGAACAGGATAAAGCTTGAACTTGAAATCAAAAAATCAGAAGAAGAAAATAAGATAACAGAAGAGGCAGAAGAAGACATAAGGCACACAGAGACACAGATGATGGGCAGGGCAAGACTTTCCCAGAAGCTGAAGCTCATGGAAAAAAGAAAAGAGCTTATCGACAAACTGATTGATGCAGGCGTGAAGACGTTTCTCACCTCAAAAGACTATGAAAAGTTCCTTGAAAGCTCATTCAGGAACACATACAGAAAAGATATGTCTGTATCAATAAGAAAAGGCGACAAAAAAGCTGAAGCTTTCCTGAAAAAAAAGAAGATAAAGCCATCACATGCAAAAATCACAGGCGGGTTCATCTTCACAGACAAAAAGATACACGTCAACAAAAGCTTTGATCTCCACCTCAAAAATAAAAGAGATGAGATGGAAAGAGAAATCTCAAAAGAACTTTATTCCAACTGAGGATAAAACCCGTCTAGCGACACATTTAAATTCTTTATCATTCAATACTCAAAAGGGATGATAATATGACATTAGATAAACAGCCTTTAGTGATTGCAGAAAATGTTTTTGATGAAAACGGCTTTGTCGAAACAGATAACGGCCTGCTGGTCCCCGCATATATAGGAAGCCAGCTTGGTTTTAATGTCCCGGGAAAATATTTTCTTGAGCAATTCTATAATGAACTGATAGAAATTGGAGTGTTGCCGCTATGCCCTTTCATGTCTTGTGATGAATATCTGGACATATCTTATCTAAACGATAATATGTCTGTTAAAGAACATATAGAATTCTGGAAAAATTTCAACGAAAATATAATACCTTCAGTAAATTATGATACATTGATTCCAAAAGCAAAATTCATGATTGCTATACTTGATGGAAGTCATGGTATTGACGATGGTGTTTCCAGCGAGATAGCATATTTCGCATCAAACTATGGCTCTGTGTTTGGCATCCGCAGCGACTTCAGGCTTGCTGAGAACATAGCGGGCGGCGTAAATTCTGCAGTAAGCCATTTTTTCAGTAAAGAAAGATATAATGGCGCATATTTTGAAGGTCCCGAAGCATATGATAACGCGCTTGAATATATCCACAGATTTACTCAGGGCATGTTAGACTCAGCAATGAAGTAAGAATTATTTTTTCTTTTCAATAATCCTGCTCAATCCTTCTAAAACAAAATCTTATTAAACCCTTTAACATCAGTATAGACATGAGCAAAGATTTTACCGGAGTAATAATTGAAGAAAGCCTTGAGAATCCTGAAGTGCTCAAAAAAGTGAAAATAATAAAGACAAGAGTGGAGAAAGTAACTGAAAAGCACAAGACCCCATGGGTTCAGCAGTGGACTATGTATACTGTTGAGATTCAGGAAAACAAGGCAGATACCATCGCAAAAGAACTGTGCGAAGCACTGGACTCAAAACATAGCTGGTACGCAGATTTCAAGAATGATGCCTACCATTACATTATCTTCTGTAACAAGATTTTCAAAGTTGACAGATCAAGAAAAGAGCAGTACGATGAAGCTGTCAGGTACGGAATATCTCTAAAGATACCTGAATACCAGCTGAACTTTGTTTAGCTATCTCAGTATTCGGAACCTCATAGATCTCCATCCTCATCCTTTCAAGATCCTGCATACTATGATATGTTCCGCTTACAGGACCTATTAAACAATCCAATACATCAGGCAATGTTCTATACAAATTAAATGTTGCATTATAATCCTTTAATCTTTCGGCAAGCTTTGTATCTTTCCAAAACTCAGCAGGCTCAGGCATATCGCCATCCTGACCTTTCAACTCCTGATACTCTTTCAGCATCTCAACGGGTACATTTAAGGTAATTGTCGCAACATCAAAAGTTATATCGACATCCATTGGCTCATAATCAGCAGATTCAATGTAAATTTTATCAAAATACTTATCCATCAGATTATCCAGACTTTGAGACAATGCATTTTCCATAAAGATATCATACAGCTCATTTGCAAACTGAAAATATTTTTCTCTCTGCCTGTCGTGCAGTTCTATGCTGCCGCGATTTCCTGTTGAAAACGTGATTTTTGGAAAAATAAATGGTTTTTTTACAGAAATAGTATGTTCCGCATAACTCTGAGAATACTCATCTATATCTGCAGGTGGTTTAAAAGAGATTATATAGCCTTCATCTTGAAGATAATAAAATTTATGATCAATATCCTCAAATATTTTTTCTGCAAGTTTTTCTATATCTTCCGGCACAAGAAGCGGACCCCTGCTATTTTTTGTCAGATCAGAAAAAATGTTCTCATTAAGTTCAAGATAAATCCTTTCAATCCAATCACCGCCACCGAAAGGATAAGTAAGTAAACGTTCAGTATTGTGTGGACCTATAGGCGGGTATCTTTCACGAAACATCTTCAAAAGCACATCAGACATAAAAAACAACAGAATTCCGAATAATTTAAATATATCTTCAGAATACGGTCTTCATAGAAACAATACTTAGCTCATTTTTCAATGTCAATTACCTTTTATCTTTTTCCGGCATAAATGAGAACGCATCAATACCCAGTATCAATGTACGGATTATAGGCTCAGTTTTTTCATCAACATTACCTGGAGAATAAGTATCCCTGATTTCTCTCTTCCCGATTACAATCTCATAAAAAAGATTGTTGTTTTCAGCCCTGGTCGGCACACCATAATGATTCTCAAGAATCTGCAATAAGTCTCCATACCTGTCAAAAGGCACCGGAGGCTCAGACCTAAAAGTTACAAGAATCCAGTCATCCAGGGAATCCCAGTTATAGACAAGCCCGCTGTATCCATAGGCACCTACCAATCTTATGCCTCCTGATTCAATGACAACATCATCTGGCTTAGGCTCGCTGCCGGGAAACTGACAAGACCCATCATCCAATATCTGCCTTGTTCTGCCTTCAACCTTTTCATATAGTTTCCAGACTTCACTTTCAACAGAATATACAGTTTTGGCCATGCAGTCAATTAATATATGACTTTTAAAAATGTTCATCTCACAGCCGCTTAAATGCATTTGACATAGAATTTAATCCCTTATTTCCGGCTTTTCAGTAATATACTCTATAGAAACTATTAATATATTCTCAGATAATCATCTATCATGAAAGAATATCTGGACAATTTAATCTCATCACATTCGGCTATAATCGATAATCAAGAGAAACACAAAACATTTCTAAGGGATGCCTATAACTTTGCAGAAAAAAACTCATCAGATAATTCTACATGGACAGGTGCAGTGATTGTAAAAGACGATACGATTGTTTCTGAAGGCGCAAACAGGTTTGCTCCCGGAGTAAAAAAGACTAAAGAAAGGCAAGAGAGACCTAAAAAATACCTGTGCCAATTGCACTGTGAAAGAGATGCAATATATAATGCTGCACGAAAAGGGGTTTCTTTAGAAGGATGCACTATGTATATGCCCTGGATACCCTGCTGTGCTTGCGCTAACGCCATCATAACCTCAGGGATTAAGGATTTGGTTGTCCATTATCCAAAGATTATCAGAACTCCGGAAGACTGGCTGGATGATATTAAAGAGGCCGTAAAGATGCTTATTGAGGCAAATATCAGATTGATTGTTGTAGATGAACACATCGGTGGCTGCAAAAACAGGTTCAGAGGAATTGAATGGAATCCTTGATTTACAGTCATTTTACTTTAAAAGAAATAAAAAATAATCTTTACACATCAATTAATAATTCCAATATTTCTTTGCTATTTTCAGCTGTTCGCAAACACCACGACCACCCTTAAATCTAACATCTGGTTCATCTATTATTATATGATTCTGTTTAAATCTGGTCATCATAGCTTCAGCGTAATCTACTGTTTCAGGACTGGCAATCTCAATATAACCGACCACAGGATTGAAAATATAAGGCCATTCTTTTGCAAAATCTGCAAAATCTATATTTGAATCAATTTCTTTACTATATTCTGTGCTTTTTCCATAAATTATAAAATCAATTGATCTTCCGGCAAATTTAGCATGCAAGTTCTCTTGAACTTTTTCAGGATGACACATATCCAAAATTTGGTCTAAAAAACTAACATAAAAGTCTCCAACTCTGCCTCCAGCAGTTAAATGCCCTCCTCTTTTCTCAACAAAATTGCTATAAACATCATTTATTGAAGCAAATGCATCCACATAATCAAGAAAATTCTCATGCAATAAAAGAGTCCGTGCATCTACTAGTTTTAGAACCTAACCCTTAGTACTTACATTATCTAGCAATTCTTCAGAATATGTTCCAGCAATATATGTTGCTGCTTCAAACAAAACAATCCTCTTGAAAAGATCTGATATTTCCCGCATCACTTTCTTTTCTTTATCAGATATTAAATCAAGCCTTTCATCATACTCATTTAGATTTCCGTGAGACTTCACATGACTTAATGTCTTGATGATATCATCAGTAGTGCCGGAAGGCCTGACTATAACAAGTTCTCCATATTTCTGAACTTCAATATCTTTATCAGACATAGTAAACATGTTTTATAACAGAATTAAACTTTAATAACTTTTTTATAGCAAATTTAAGGCAGAAACTGCATTTTCACTCAAAAAACACCACCAAAAAAACAACATTTATAAAATTAAACTGTGTTTATTGACAATATGGTAGATATTGAACTAAAAACACCTGTAAAGGGTGTTATGGCTAATATTGATAAATATAAATGTATCAAGTGTGAAGACGACCTAAAAAAACTTGTCCCTGGAAACAGGATTTCTGTAAAAATAGGAACAGATGAAGAAAAAAGTTCAATGATTTATATAGGATATAAAGATGAAAATTATTCAGGAACAAATCCGGAAAGATTATACTGTGAGGTTCCTGAAGATTACCGTATAGAAGAACATAAACCAATCTTAGTATGGAACATATCTGACATGCATACAGATTTTCCTGATGTTTGTACATTAAGGTTCAATTCATATTATCTAAACACAAAAGAGATAAGACCAACATCAAAAAAATACCAGACAATAAAATATCTTATTGATGACTGCAGTGAATCATCCCTGGAATACCTGAAAAATGAAAGTCCGGAATTTACGCAAGAAAACCTTGACAGTGAAAACATAAAGACAAGATCAAGTGAAATTGCTTTAAATACAGCAAAAAGATTGATATCTGAAGGTAAAAAACCATATCTCTCATTAATAAGAGGAAAAGAAGCTGAAGGCGTCGGTTACAGGGAAATGTTAAAATCAAACATACTAAAAGACATAAATTTCTGGCAGATGTACATTGTATGCTGCTGTGAAGGGACAGTATATGACCCCCAGCTAGGCAGACCTTTAAGCATAGACCATTACATGAATGATGTCTTCAAAAATGAGATTGATATGATGTTAGCAAAAGATACGAACGAGACTATCGAAATCATAAAAAAGGCTTAAACCCTATATATATCAATCAAGTTTCATTATCAATATGAAATTTAACCCTTATCTTGAAGTAATCCTGGCTGCAGTCATCTGGGGCACTCATGGAGTATTTGTAAAGTCATTGGATCTGCCCCCTACCACAATATCTTTCTTCAGGCTGGCAATCCCGACCATCATCCTTCTGGTATATTTCAAGGCAAAAAAAATAGACTTTCTCAGCGTTGAAAACAGGTCACTGATGTTTTTTGCATCTTTACTGTTCGCAATAAAAACAATATTTATTGTACTTGGTTTTCAGCTGGCCCCTTTAAGCACTGCCATAATCATAGCTTATACCTGGCCTATATTTGCCACAATACTCGGCATCATAATCTTAAAAGAAAAGATTATAAGACAGAACATCTATCTATTGTTCGTATCATTCATAGGCATTGTCCTGATATCTTTCAACCAGACAATATCTTTTGGAAATCTCGAGTTTCTCGGATTATCTTTTATGCTATTGGGAGCGATTTTACATGCATCTGTTATTGTAATATTCAAAAAAGAATCAGACAACAATTCAAAATACACAACAATCTTTTACCAGAACTTTATAGGTTTCCTCATATTCCTTCCATTTATCTTCATCAACAAGCCATTGCCGACTCTATTTCAGGCAGGTATAGGTATCAGTTACGGTGTCGTTATCGGCATAGTAGGATTTATCTTGTTCTTCTCAGCACTAAAAAAGATTAATGCATCAACAGCTTCACACCTGACATATGTAGAAGTCATAAGTGCAGCCATATTCGGCATTGTCCTGTTCGGAGAATTGCTGACATGGAATGTTCTCCTCGGAGGGATATTGATAATTGCATCCACATATTTTTTGAAAAGAGAATGATGTGGGATTTGTGTGAGATTATGTGGGTTTTTAGTGGATAAGATTATATTAGACACTTAAAATTTAACACAGAACACTTTTATGCATCCAACATAACCATAACTTCTTTATATGCATCCATCGGTTCGTCAGTAAAAAACCCGGGATATTTTTCGATAATATCAATAATCTCATCATCAGTCACATGATTATCAGCAAAAAGTTGCTCATTTAAACGTCTGCCAATTATATCACGATATAAATCAGAATCATAAAATTGGGCAGCCATCGGAAATTGCTCATCAACCTTATGTTTTTCTTCATACCTAAGATTATTGACTAAAGTCTGTGGAAAGATACCATCCTTTAATCGATTACTATAACGCAGCAGATCAAATATCTTTTTGCCTGTAGTATGCACTATTTTTTGGAACTCATCTATTGTGTATGACTTCTCAGGTTCCAGTCCGGGATAATGCAGCAGATAAAGTATTTCCTTAGTTATTCCTACTGCTTCTTCAAATTTAAGATGAAGAGTACTTTCTTTCAAGTCCTCTTGAGATACATCTAAGCAATCCTTGCATACATCACACCCGGACGGCATACAGATAGAATCCGGCTTTTCCAATATCACTTTCACTTCCACATCTGTGCCATTGATTAACTTATCATATATCTGTCTTTCATTATCTGCAAATTCTAAAGAATAACCAATATTTTTCAAAGGTTTCAAAGAATTATCAACAAGCTTCGATTTCATATAGACATGAGTAAATAACCCTATATGATGCGGCAGCAATTTTACTGTATAATCCTTTCCAGACATAGTCTTATCATAAAATATATGAACTTTATAAACATTTAGACAGTGAAAAATCCAGCAGAAACAGGTTTATGCGGGCAAGAATCACTTTTTGACTATCCTTATCTATGCGCTTTCAGTAAGGTACCTATATCTATATTTAGATATAGTTTTTGGTACTTTGGTCTCTTTTCTGATATCTATGGCAAGTGCAGGTGTTGTTTTTAAGTTTGTAAAGATGAGGTGTTGAATAGATTTTTGGATTATTATATAAGATTTATAGGTTAATTTATATTTAATTAAAGTATTATTAACAACATATTTAAAAAAGATAAGGATTATTTTATTTTATGAAGAAAAAAATTAATAAAAAAATAAAAGATAAAAGTTTCAAAAAAGAAGATATACTTAAATTATCAAATGAATTATATTCTATATATAAAAAAACAACTTCAAATAATAAACACTTCTACATCACAATTAATACTGACAACGAAGAAACATTTGAATTTGAAAATTCTAAATTAGAAATTGATGAAAAAATATTAGATATTAAAAAAATATCACATATAAGTATAACTTTTGTTGATTCTACACATAATAAAAGAATTGACATTAATTTAACAGAAGGAAATGATAAATGGAATAACAATTTTTCCGTTGAGGGACATATTACAGCATGGGTTGACAGTAACACTAAAAAAATTGAAGAAATATTAGAATCAATCAAACCTCAAAACAACTTTTTTTCAAAATATAAAGGTATTTTATTTCATTTAATAGCAATAAATTTAGGTTTTCTTTTTTTAAGAATTCTTGATAATCTTCTTAAAAGATATAATTATGTACCTACAAAACCCGAAAACCAAGATCTGTTTAATTTTTTATTGGAATCATTTCCTATATTACAATATCTATATCTAATATTAATTTCCTGGGTATTTGGTATGTTTATCGTATTGCCACTTTGGAATAAAATAGACAATTTAATAGAAAAGACTTGGCCCTCAATTGAATTTAATTTTGGTCCAGAACACAAAAATTATGCAAAAAATAATAGAAAGACTATGGGAATTATATGTTCTCTAATTATCATCCCAATTTTACTTCAAATATTTTTTTAATAACAACCATACTTAATCTATGATTACTTCACTCGCGATTGCATGAATAAATCTAAACAATATAATAATTGAGAGTGAAGGTTTATACTTGGTTTACTATAAACCCTCACTTGAGCTCTTACTCCCGTTATAGCCATAACAATTATATTTATGAAATTATGAATATAAACAAAACTAAACCGTACTTTTTAGTACATATGACATTTTTTACGATTTTTTAACTTTTTCAACACAACACTCTTATGTTTTTCAAGATCAATCATTATCTTAGCCGAATTTTTCAAATCATTAGCCTTCTCAGCGGCATCTTTTATTTTTTCAGATTTTTTAAAAATATTAGAATCTAATTCAAAACCATGTACAAAATCAGCTATAAATCTAAAATCTTCAATTTCATCTTCATTAAACCATTTATGGGTTTTTTTCAAATCATCCAATGATTTTCCCATTTTTTTCATTTCATAAAAATACATTAAACGTGAACGCAAATCATTGATTTTTTCAATCATTTTTATAATATCAGATTTATCAAAAATTTCATTTAACACTGGATCATTTACAATATTTTTATTTTCAATATCAGATAGTTTTTTATGTCTTAAAAAAAGTCTTTCTATAATACCAATTTCCAATAATTCACGTCGCTTTTTTTTATTTGGAGATTCTTGAATTATTGCATTCCAATCTGTTTTTTGTGCAGATTCTTCTTTTTGAGTACAACCCCAATATTCCCAAAGTTTAATCTGATCTTTAATAATCCAACCAATTTGATCAGAATATTCTACAAGACATCTTGGAGATGGAGTTATCATCACACCAATAGAATTTTCATTTATATTATTAACATTCAATTTAAATAAAGAACGAAAACATATAGAAGACAATCGTTTTGAAGTTTCTGTTTTTGGAAAATCATGTGCTTTAAATCCTTTTTTTTCAATTTCAACATCAATTGCATCAACAGTTTTATCAAGTATATGAAAAAGATCCTTTAAACCATGAATATCCATATAACCTTTAGATAATTGATAATTGAAGAGTTCTGTATAGTGATTGAATATATAAAACCAAAGAGTATCACCATATATTTTATGAAGCGCAGAAAAATCAATTTCACCCGAATCCTCACCAAACATTATATTCTTACAATTATCTGGAAGTTTATATTCTTTTTCTATTAATCTTCTGTAATCAATCGAATCTCTTAATTGATTTAATTCTAAAAAAGTATCTCTAAATTTATTAGTTAACTGAAAAAACATTTCTCTTTCTAAAGGTGTTAATTTTTCATATGGTAAACAACCATAAAATAAAACAGAACATAAACCCGAAATACTACCTACATCTTGTTTAATTACTCTTCCATTTTTTTGAGAGGTTTTATCTATTTGATCCATAAAATCCCATACATCAAAATCTCCTCTATAAATTGTTAATCTACTAAAATAAAGATATCTTTTACCTACTTTACGTTTCTCAAGAAAACCATCATCAATAAGACTATTTAATATCCTTGTAGTTCTTGGTGCTGTAAGACATATTTTATCTTTTATATCAGTAAACCTTAATCCAATTTTTTTACCTTCTGGAAAAAAAGACAAAACTTTTTTTCGATTCATTCTAAATTGAATTCTTTCTTGAATATCATGAGCCATACTTTATTTATAGACTTTAATATTAAAAAATAGTACGGTATGCGTACCAAATAGTACGTTATTAATTAAAGAATACTCTTAATGATAGTTTTGATAAAATATTCCCACATATAGATGAATTTACTAATATTTTTATTGAAAGTATCTCAATTATTTATAGACCTTATATGACCTGTTTAATTTTATCATTACTTACACCACATACTTCTTCTCGTTATCCAACAGAGTATTGTTCATTTATACCTAATAAAATATACACTGATAAATTACCTTTTATCAAAAAGCTTCCTGAAATGTATAAATATCAAAAACAAGCAATAGATGATGTTTTTAAATCTATATGTTATTTTTCTAAAATTGAAAAACATTAAATAGTTATATAAATCAGTTATACTTATGAAAAAGAAAATATCGTTTGCCGAATATCTTGAATGTATTAGAGAGTCATTAAAAAAGACTTCAATCTTTGGTCTCATATATCCCTTATTATTTTGTATCTCACTAATAATATTAAGAATTGATATTACAGAAAACAAAATAATTTATCTCTTCCTACTTTTTTTATTATATACTTTGGATTTAGTTCTAAATATAATAAAATACTTTTATAGAACAATTTATTGGTTATTATATGGTATCTTTTCAATAATATTTATATGGTCCATATTATCAATATTTGAATTATTAAAATTTACTATACAAATTAACAAAAATTTAATCTCATATGATTTTAATTATGTATTTAATGAATATATACTTATTTTTGCAACATTTATTATAATTCAAAGATATTATTATTATTATATTCAAAAACGAATTTTACCATTAGAAAAAAGAACGAAAATAAAAAGATATTTTTATCAAAAACAGAATATGATAAAAAAAAGAATCAACTTGTTTAATTTAACAATTAAACAATTAACAAACCTTAATATTTTATTGTTTGCAGTAATTCTATTTTTGAATTTCAACGGAATCATTAATTATGACTCTGAAAATTTTATATCTTTGAACTCTTTGCTTCAGAGCAATGCAACTATTTTTGCACTTATTCTTACATTATCTTTGTCAATATTAAGTTCTAATAACTATGCAAAAATAACAAGATATTATCAAGAAGCGTTATTTGTTGGATGGAATCTAATTTTTTTCTTATCTTATTTAATCTTAATTGGAATTAATATATTTATTCAACATAACATTCTATATGCATTAAGTTTATTTATGTTTTTTAATACTCTTATTTTTATTCTTAATTTAACATACAGTATAACTCCAGACAAAATAATATCTTTAATAAATCATAGAATAATACAAAATATTCAAAAAGACAATTACAAATTAGGTATAACAACAAACAAATCTACTTTTTCATGGAACGCCATAAAAGATGGTTTTGCTGATGTTAAAGTAATTGATAAATTCAAAGAATTAACTTATAATTTCAATTTATTAGAACAAATTGCGTATTATGCTCATAATATTAAAGATAAAGAAACATTTAAAAACAGTATTAGAAATTATTTTTATTTAAGCAGATTATTACTTTCTCACAAAAATGTTGAATCTGAATATGTTTCAGGTTATTTATATCCAATTTGGTCAATTTTTGATAATATTAAGAATTCTAAAAATTATACTAATATTTGTATTGAAGAAATATTAAATGATTATAATTGTACTGATACTATGATTGATATTAAAACATGGAATCTTCAAAGATTTAAATTAATGGTATCTATATTAGATAGCATTCCTAAAACATACAATAATAAAGAAAAAATAATATCAAATCTTATTTATATGATTACAATTAGAATGATGGAAAAAATAAACATAAAACATAACGATTTTTCTAATCAATCATATAAACAATTTAAAGATACTGAAGAACTTAAAGAATTAAAAGAGGCAATTAAAAAATACACGGTTTCTTGGAAATCTGTTGAAAGTCTACTTAAAGAATTTAAATATGAAAATCCAAGCGAGCAAAAAGAGTATGATAAATACACAAAACAAATCATAAGGGAACTAAAAAAATAGAATGAGTAAGTTAAGAACAGTTTCCTACTATTATTCTTAATTATATCACCAAGTAAAAGAAATATATAACTATAAAAAACACAAAAACAACAGTATTATTATGACAGAAGATGACAAACATTTAAATTTATACTATAGCTATGACATGGTAGACAAAAAAAGTGGAAACGGACAACTTGAGGATAATGTTACTCGTGCACTATGTATCTGTTTGAAAAATTCTAAAAATGCCAGAGATGTTTTTTTTTCTATAATAAAACAATCAATAAACAATACAGATGAACTAAAATTTGACCTTCAAAATAAAAATAAAGAAATAACAGAGATAATTAATAATAAAAATAAAAGAATACTGTTAGGAATTGTTCCTGATGGAAAGAATACAAAAGAACATAAAGATCCTTATGGATTTGAGACACTCAAAGAGAAACTTGAAAACATAACGGAAGAAAATAAAAAAAATAAATTCTGCAAAGATATATTAGAAGAAATTGAAAAAAAATTGGATAATGATGAAAAAACTGTGAAATTAGAAATAACTGACAAAAAATCAATAAATTTAAAAAAAGATGACTTAGAAACTTACAAAAATTATCTCGAAGATGTAATGAACAATCGATACAGCAGACTTGATGCATGGATATATATAAAAAACAAATGGATTATTGCAATAGAAAATAAATTATACTGTGGAATTACTCACTCACAATGGGAACGCCACAGGAATGATTTAAAAGGAACAACAAATACACTAAAAGAAGAGACAATAACATGGAAAGAAATATATGAAGGAATAAACAAAAAAAGAGAAGAAAATAAAATAAACAATGATATTTTTTTAACGGATTTTATAAAGTATATGGAGATGTTAAATTTGGCTGGATTTAGAGGACTAAAAGACATAGATACAAAAACAAAACGAGAAATCACATTAAAATTGTTAGTTGACGAAATAAAAGATGAAATTACAGAATATTATCAAAACAAAGCAGGAATAAAATTTTTTAAAAAAGAAACAAGAGGTAAAAATTGGATTGTATTTTATGATAATAATAACGACTTCAGAAAAGGCACACAAATTGGTATATGTATAGAAAGAGAATCTCTTAATATTTATTTATTAATATCTAATAAACATAAAACTTGTTGGGATAACTTAAAAGATAACAATTACATAGAAACAATAATAGAAAAAATAAGCAACATATATAAAAAAGAACCAATACCTTATGCTGAATTTACTATATACCAAAGACACGGAACTGGTGCACCAAAATTATACAGAGTGACCGACAGTGAGTTTAAAATCAATTTAGAATTGTTAATTAAAAAGGATAAAAACCAAAAACTAAAAAAAGGAAAAATAAAAAGAGAAACTAGAGTAAATCACATAAAGATATTAAATAATTACATAGAGTTACATGAAAAGGAAAAGAAAAATGCAAACATAGAGTTTTCAATAAATACTAAATTCTTTCTGGATTCTGAAAGTGATGAATACAAAGAAACAGAAGAATATCTAGAAGGAATAGACCCCACAGATGTTAAGATAAAGAATACAGTAATAAAAATTATAAAAGATATGTTACCTCTTTTCAAATTGCTTTCAGATGATTCTAAATGAAACGTCCATCCCCTCACAACCCATCCCAACACATACAAAACCAAACCTAAATATCCCCCAACATACACCCCCCTCAAACCCAAACACCCCCTTAAAACCTCCCAAATCACCCAAAAACAATCAAAAACATTTAATAAATTTCTCCCCTAATAAAAAGTATTGATAACATGGGATACAGAATATTAAGACCTGACAATCCGGAAGCCGAAAACTATCTTTTCAGCGGGGAGAACATTCTTTCAGGTCCAAAAACAGATAGTCGACATATTGAAAAGACCATAAGTAATTTACATGAAGATATTGTCGGAAACGGCATATTCGCATTAGGACCCGCACTTGGAGGCAGCCCCATAAAAGAACATGCTTTCCCGGGAATTCCGGAAAATAAATACAATATGGGTCTTTTAGGAATATATATCCCTCCGGAATTCGCAGATCAGCTTGACAGGGAAGAAACGACAATAGAGCAAGCTTTTGAACTTGGAAAATCATCCAGAGAAAGGTATGCAGACGCTGCACAGCATGTAATCTCCGGTTATATTGAAAATGGAGTCAAAAGACTCTACAAATGATATTTCTTAAATCAAAACAATTAAAAAATAATCCAAAAACCCAACTTTCACCATCAAACAATCAAAAAAACTTATAAAAATAACCACCTAAATATAAACCAGTTGATAATATGGCCTATACATTATTAAAACCTGATAATCTTAAAGCCAAAGACTATCTTTACAGCGGAGAGAACCTTCTTTTAAGTCCTGAAATAGATTCATTACATATTGAAGAGACCATAAGTACTTTACCTAAAGATATTGTTAAAAACGGAATATTCGCATTAGGACCTGCACTTAAAGACTATCCCAGAATAGAAACAGGTTCCCCGGGAATTCCTAAAAATAAACATAATTTTGGTCTTTTGGGAATATATATCCCTAAGGAATTCGCAAATGAGCTTGACAAGGAAGAACTGCCACTATGGCTGTCCTTAATAAGGGGAAAATTCTCCGAAGATAATTATATAAGCGCTGCACAGCACGTAATCTCCGGTTATATTGAAAATGGAGTCAAATAAATCTGCAAATGATTTTTCTTAGAACTTGTATTAAACTCAAAAGTGTTATTTTAAGCAATTTTTACCAATCTACTAAAACTCCCACCAACAAAAACACTTAAATTCTTTTATCAACAACTCCTAATATCCCTCTTCTGGAATATATAGTATGGAAAAATCCACCCGGTGTTGATACAACATGGGAGAAAGGATTTGCAGAAATACTGCAATTAAGGTCTCGCAAAGATTTTTCCGAAGATCATTATCTTAAATTAGAGATATACAAGACAAAGCTAAGCCCTGATTGTAGCGCTCACTCAGCATTGTTCCCTCTTATCGTAGGCATGTGGGAAAAGGACGGAAATAATTCCAGCACTGATTTCTATTCTTTCGATAACAACGGTCTCTGCCTTTGTCACGGATATTCAAGAACCAGAAATGGAAAACGTATAGTAGATAAAGAGCAAGATACAGACATCGGCAAGCTTATAGAATACGGAGAAATAATCCAGGAAATGATTGGAGAATACCCCATACCTCAGGAGTTTGCAACCATTCCGGCAATGATTGACTTAAGAAGAAACTGCCTGATAGACAGGAACAAATAATTTTTTCTAAAACCCCTATATATACCATCCTTTCACAAATTAATCTCAGATACCAATGATATTCGACCTGGAATACGCATCGGCAAGAGTAAGAGTCCTAAGGTCAAAACTGTTAAAAGACACAACAAAACAGGAGATAAAAGACTCAAAGACAAAAGAGGAACTCATAGCAAACCTGGACAGCACCGCCTACGAGGCCATGTTCGCATCAAAAGACATAGACGAAATAGAGCACAACTTCAACAACCACCTCATAGAAACCCTGAACAAAGTCACATCCTTTCTTCCGAAAAGATACGCTGAAGACTTCTCAAAATACCTTGCAAGATTTGACCTGAAAAACCTAAAGATAATAATCAGAGGCATCCATGCAGACATGAACCTCAAAGACATCAAAGAAGATCTCACAGGATACGGAAAAATACAAAAGATAGCAGAAGAAACAGACAACCTGACCCTTGAAATATTAGAAAATCGCTTAGAGAACACCCAATGGTATCAAGCATATAAGGAAGGCCTAATAAATTACAGAAAGACACAAAAAGTCCTGGACCTGGAACATCCGCTGGACAAGGCATATATGACTCAATTAGAAAAGATACAGACCGAGCCTGTAAAGGAATTCACAAAAAGATACAAGCGCATGATAGACACACAGACAATCGCAAGACTAAAAGACAAGGCAGACGAATACCTTTTCCTGCCTGATGAAAAGAAAGAAACTTTAGACATAACAGAAAAAGACACAGGCAC
>JAGLUQ010000020.1 GCA_023134675.1 Candidatus Aenigmatarchaeota archaeon
ATTGTAGCCAGATTCTCCGCAATACTCTCATTACTTTTCAGCATTCTTTCATTAGAATCTGTTATGCTTTTGACAAGAGGAGACACCATACCCTTCAGCGCAGTCACAGCTTCAGACTCATTCACGTCTTCCTTGCCTGCCTCTTCAACAATATCAACGAAACTTGTAAGCTTACTCTGAAGAGAATCCATCTTCCCGATAAGGGTTGCAAGGTCTCCGCGAAGAGATGTATTTGCCTTGACCATCTCATCAACAATCCTCTGATTAAGCTCAACCATATCAAGTATCTTATCCATCATCCGCTCAAGATTGGAGAAAGACTTGGATGACTCCATCTGGCCCATCCGTTTCTCAAGACGCCTGATAGGTGTAAGAGGGACTACTTCATAATCCTCTTCTTCGCCTATCTGTTCATAATCATCTTTCTTTGACATGTTTTCACCGAAGTATAGATAGTTGTATCTGATTTAGAATTTAGTAGAAGTTAGTATATATAGATTATGGTTATCAAACAAAAAAATTGACAACAGATAAACAGAAAAAAAAGGAAAAAAGGCTTAAAAGCCTTACATCATAGGAGGCATTCCGCCGCCGCCCATCGGAGGCATCCCTTCAGGCATTCCGCCGCCACCGCCAAGCTTTGAAGCAGATATGACATCATCAATCCGAAGAATCATCTCAGCAGCCTCTGAAGCGGACTTTATCGCCTGTGTCTTAATCTTTATTGGCTCTACAACACCCTGCTTAAGCATATCCTGCACAAGATTCTTAAATACATCAATTCCTGCCCATTTTACGCCCTTGTCATGCTGTGACCTGAGTTCCACAAGAATATTTATAGGATCAATACCTGCATTCTCTGCAAGCGTCTTAGGGATAATATCCATAGCATTTGCAAAAGCAGATATAGCAAGCTGTTCTCTTCCGCCGACAGACTCGCTGTATTTTCTCAACTCTTTTGCAATCTCTGCTTCAGGAGCGCCGCCACCGGCAACAATCTTTCCGACTTCAATAGATGCAGAAACACCACCAAGAGCATCTTTCATAGCTCTCTCTATCTCATCGACCACATGATCTGTACCACCGCGGACAAGGATAGATACAGACTTTGGATCCTTGCATTTCCTTACAAATATCATCTCGCTACCGGATATCTTCTTCTCCTCAACAATGCCAGAACTGCCAAGATCTGATGCAGCCATTTCATCAAGATTAGATATCACGCTTCCGCCTGTTGCCTTGGAAAGTGCATCCATATCTGATTTCTTAACCCTTCTTGCAACTATAATGCCAGCCTTTGCAAGATAATGCTGTGCCATATCATCAACACCTTTCTGGCAGAAAACAACATTTGCCTTTGAATTGATTATCTTTTCCACCATCTCTTTCAGCATCTTCTCTTCCTGCTCAATAAATGCATTCATCTGAGACGGATCAGTAATCCTTATCTGCGCATCTCTCTCAAGCTCTTTGACCTCAATCGCGCTGTTCAGAAGCAATAACTTTGCATCCTCAACTTTCCGCGGCATACCTGAATGCACAATTTCCTTATCAATTATAAGCCCGCTGATAAGCGTTGTCTCATCAGTAGATCCGCCTGCCTTCTTTTCAAGCTTTACCTGGTCAAGATCAATGACAATCTTGCCTTCATCCTCTACAGCCACCTGGCTTACCGCCTCAACAGCAATCTTTGCAAGGAATTCCTTTGCAGACTCACTGGATTTGCCAGTCATAGATGTAAGGGCAATCTTTGTCAGAAGTTCTTTGTCCTTTATACTGACATCAATACCTATCTTGTTGATTATCTCAAGCGCTTTCTCTTTAGCAAGCCTGTATCCCTGAGCAATGCTTGTAGGATGTATCTTCTGTTCCAAAAGACCTTCTGCCTGCTTTAAAAGCTCGCCTGTAAGGACTGCAGCAGTTGTCGTTCCGTCGCCGACTTCCTCATCCTGAGCCTTTGCGACCTCTACAACCATCTTTGCAGCCGGGTGCTGTATCTCCATTTCCTCAAGTATTGTTACACCATCATTTGTAATGACAACTTCTCCAAGAGAATCAGTAAGCATCTTATCCATACCTTTAGGACCAAGAGTAGTCCTTACAGCATCTGCGACCACTTTAGCTGCCGCAATATTTGACATCTGAGCATTCCTTCCGCTCTCTCTGAAAGTGCCTTCAGGCACAACAATTATAGGCTGTCCACCAATCTGTCCATTCATATCTTTCATCCTCCGTCTTTTCAAAGAAAATCGATTATTATATCTTTATCAAGAATATCAATTCTTACGATACCAAGTTTTATAAACTTTATGATTATGTAGGTATACGCAAATTCAAAAAACAAAGATTAATAAAAATATTCTCTTTTAATATGCGCATGAATACATCAACAATAGCTGACTTGCTCAAAAATGCAAAACAGGCCAAACCTCTTGAAGAGAGATTCAATATATTGCGTCAATTACTATACGATACTGAAGCAGACAGATATCAGGATTATGAACCGGGAATAAGGCATGAGATAAAAATAGTGAGCAATGAGATAGAAACAGAAGTTAAGAAATATTACGAGCAGACAAAGATAGTAGAAGGATATCTAAAGATGGGCGAAAGAGTAAGAGCCCCGTCCGGCTGGGAAGTCAAAAATCTCAATAAATTAGTGCAGTTAATCAAGGAAAACAATGTTACTGAAAGTATCCTTGATGTTGGATGCGGTTACGGGCATGATGTCATATGGTTTGAACAGCATGGCTTTGAAGCTTTTGGACTGGACATCTCAGAACCGCTTATCAGAAAAGCGAGAATTCTTTACGAAACCGACACTGGCATAACAGATAACGACATATCCAGATTTATTGCAGGCTCAATGACAGACATGCACCAGTTTGATGACGAAAGTCTCGGCTGTGTAAAGATGGACGCATCACTTTATCACCTACCATATTATGGTAAAGACAGCCCGGTGGACCTGACCATCCGGGAAACACACCGCATCCTGGAAGATGGAGGAGTAATCTATCTCAGGGTTCACAGTGTCGCAGACGGAGAAAAAGGCTTCATGGAGCTGGAACAGCGCGGAGAGGATCTAAACAGCAGGTACGGACAGAACCTTACAAGCGAAGAGGTAAAATATTTGCTTGAAAGCAATGGATTTGAAATCATAGAACAGGTAAACAAAAGACAGGGCAAAAGGCAAAGATACTGGTGCAGCGCCTATGCCAGAAAGATATGAACATCTAAAAGAAATACTTAATTTACAACTTTTTCTATAAATAACTAAAAAGAATTTATTAAACAGTTTTTAATAAAGTTTTAAAAAGTATCAACTTGTAAACATATCACTTAATAAGAATTAAATACATGGGATCAAAAAAATAATCAAAAAAGGGGTTGATGAAATATGGAATCGATTATACATAAAGCAATTCAAAAACTTGAGGATTTAAAAACATTAACAATAGAAGATGATTTAGGAAATAATATTATTGCATTAAAAGGCCAAAAAAAGAGAAATATAGGTTGTAAATTACCAAGAACCTTTCGAGATTCCATGAAAAAATGTTATTTAAGTAATCTTTCACCAATAGAACAAATATGGTTATCATATATAACAACACATACCTATGAAACAAACAACAACAAAACAAACTATGATTTGTTATCAATCAAGGATATATGGACAGAATTTACAACAAATGACACATTTAGACAACTGCTACAGGACCATAGCATAATAGCTAAAGAAATTGTTTCACCCGCAAATTATATTCTTGATCCAGAACCAAAAGTGGAATATATAATAGCACTAGATCTTTTAGAAATAGTACATTCTAAAGATAGATTAAACTATAAAAGTGTGTGGGAAAAGATAACAAAAGGAGACAGTACTGTTCTTAACATGCTAAACGAAACAGGTATTTTTAATGAAAGTACTAACAATTTTTTCACATATAACTTTAAAGAGATACAAATTGATGAAAAGAAAAAAAATATAAATACAATTTTAACAAATATAACAGATTTGGATATGCCCTCAATTGCAAAGGAGAAGGAGATTGTCTTATTGTGACCCCTATAGATCTGACTCACATAAGCAATGATACTATTGTAATATACAAGATGAAAGCATAACAAAAATAAAGATTCCGCTGCAAAAAAAGATTAAAGCCAAACATAACTGATTTACAACTTTTTATATAAATTATTAAAAAGAATTTATTAAACAGTTTTTAATTAAGTTTTAAAAGTTAATACGTTACTTAATAATATTATCAAAAATAATGTTTTTGATATTAAAAATCAAAGTAAAATAAATCATAACAAAGATTAAATATTAAGATAAAGATGTGATAAAAAAATGTATGATGAAATGGGAGTAAGTCCAGTTCCGGAATCAGAAATCCCTATTATTCCAGAATATATCCCAAATAGAGATGAAACTATAAAACGACATAAATACCCATTGTACTGCGTGGAATCAGGCCCATTTAATAGGTCTTCAATAAAATATGGCCTAAAATATTATAATGAAGAACAAGTCTTGACTGCATTGAAAAAAGGTTTAGATAATCATATACATTATAATAATAAAGTACTTGAAAAAGAATCAAAAAAGCCAAAAGATGATATATGTAATTTTTACGATGCAATATTGGAAGAATTAAAAGATACCAAAAATAAAGTTAAACTTTTGGATGAAAAAGGTTTGGAAGCATATATGGAAACAATATCAGATTGAGATCTCAAAAATCAATATTAATTCTGGCAAGCCCAAAAACATTAAACACAATCAAAAATAAATCTTAATTTTCCAATTTACAACTTTTTCTATAAATAACTAAAAACATTTTATTAAACAGTTTTTAATTAAGTTTTATAAAGTTCACACGTATTAGTAAATACATAGTTTAAGGGCTTTTCAGAAAATCAAGGATAAAATTTAAGCGCCTGAAACTTAAGACAACAAAACAACTAATGTGTAGATTTATGTTGAACTGTTGAAAAATAATATTTACTACCTTTGTGTATAGCTATGAATAAAAAGGAACAGGAACTTGTTGATAACATACAGAAGTATGTTCATAATCCAATTACTCAGGCACTGGGTTATCTTAAAAAATATAATAGAGATTCAGCACAAGATTGCATAAAGATTGCAGAGAAAAATTCAACGCTGTACATCAACGATTTCGATGAACTGGATTACAACCACTTTATCAAAGATCCGATAAATGTTATAAAGGAAATATTCGAGAAATATCCGAGAATACAAGCGGAAGAAATAGATTCGTTATATGAGTCGCTTATAGGTAGGAAAAGTTATGTTTATGATTTGCGTGATTTTAAGCAACACCAAATCCCGCAGATTGTGAATAATTTGGGAGAAAAAATAAGCGAAATTATAGATTCAACCTCAAAATTAATTTCCGAAGAATTTCAGGATAATGAACATGCATCTGAAAAAGTTATTCAAGAGACAGAAGATTATATTAAGACTGTTATAAACAGTAAGATAAATTCTGTTCTAGAGCGGAGGGCTATCACAAATATGCATTCAACCCATGTTTTTAATGCATTAGATATTTATATGGAAAATCTCACCACAGCTGCAAAAATATCCAAAGAAGAAGATATCTCAGGTTATAAAGAGAGGCTAGTTATCAAAACAAAAGAGTTGATGAACATTTTAGTAAAGGGTGCTGATAAGGATATAGCTGAATACCTTAATGAAAATAGCTTATGACCATAAGCAGTTCTTAAACGACTGCAGCGAATACCATAATATGTGAGTTCAAAGAAAAAATGGGAAAATATGAAGATATTATCCAGCAATACAACGAAAACCCATTGGATCTTTAAGAGAACACAAAACTCTTAAAACCAAGATCAAAAGCAGAGAATCCCCCCGTAAAAAGGGGAACTTTAAACAATTTCAAAAAGATAAGGTGAATTAAAAATGGAAAAAACAGCATTAAATCAGGCAATAGAATTATTTCTGCAATTAAAGGAAGGATGTCATACACCCCAGGAAATAAGTGAATACTTTAGAGACCAGACAGAAATCAAGGATGAGATATACATGGTTACTGATGCAGCAGTCATTCGGCCTGAAAACTTAGACAAAATGCCGCAGCTAATTGACTTATACCCAATCAAAGAATGTCAAAAAAATGAATCATATAATAGCGCTATTAAAGAAATTGAAAAGATATACGGGCTCACTGCTGATATTTACAAAGAAAGTGTCGCACTTATCGAAAACGATAGACGTATTGCTCTAATAGGAGACGATGGCTATATAGGCATCGATCCGGAATATAAAGACGCAGAGCAGCTGTTTAATGACATTGCAAGCACACTTTTTGAACAAAGACAGAAGTTTGAAAGAGAGGATAAAAATGTATAAAACGCATCATTTAAAAAATGGAAAAAACCTCAGTGTTTTTGCAAATTTTAATTTTTATACTGAAGAAGAGTCAACTGAAGCAGCTTCATGTATTGATAATTTAAAACCGGACATGATAATAAGTTCAATATATAATAATTCTACCACACCGCTATATTCAAAAATTATCAGCGGATTAAATGGTTGCATCACGATACCTTATACAATTGCATATTCAATAGCGACAGAAAGGTCAGCTAAGCGATCCACAATATCTGATTATGATGAAAGTATACCTCATGAAATAATTGATGTCAGGAAAGAAGAATCAATCCTTGAAAATATTTTAACACCCACTGTTTTTGGAATACACAACCTTGCGATTTGTATCTTTGCATATCCATTACACAAATATGCAGGAGATCATCTAAGCAATGAATTTTATGAAAAAAAAGAAAGACCATTAACAAAAAAGATTGCAAGAGCAATAATATCTCTACCATACGAATTCGAAGATCTGCTTCGCAAAGACGAATCTCTTGAAGATATGTACAGGCCGCTTGTAGAAAAGTCTGCAGAGATCTTAAAAAATGATGAAATAGAAAATCTTCTGCTTGTAACTAATAATATAAGAGATTTTGGAGTAATTGAAAAGTTGATCAAAGATGAATTTGGCGATTGTCTGAACACAGGGAACAGTATATAAAAAAGTGATGAAAAATGACAGAAAATGACAATGAAAAAATAACAGAAACAATAATACTGCCCAATGAAATTAAAGGAGAAGAATTAGGACAGATACTATCACTATTCGAAAATTCTCAGATAGATAAAGGTCATAATAAAATATTCTTATATAAAGATACAACAGGCGGTGAAGGCTGGTTTTTAATAACAGATATTGAATCAGATAAAATATACGATAGTATAGAAATATACGCGAAACATGAGGTTCATGAATTTGGTCTCCCAATATTATTATATGAAAAGAATGTTAGCCCGCTAAAACCTAAATTCCGTTTGAACCATATCGCAGAAAGAATACGAGAACACATACTAGAGAACGAAAAATGCAAAAAAGGCATAAAATCCATTGATAAAAAGAATAAATCAGTCACACCCCAAAAGGATATAAAAATAAAGACAATATTACAAAATGAACATATATATGATTTTTTAAAAAAATTTGAAAAAAGAAATAGACGTTTAGATAAATTTATCTCTAATGCAGAAAAAAAATATAAGGAATTGATTTTATATAATAAATTAGATGAAAGAGGGAACAATCATATAGGGCTTACTATAGGGCAGCTAAAAGAAGGATATCAAAAAAAACAAAAGAGTATTTTTGATAACGATATTTTTGATACAGAATTAAGTTATGATATTCTGATTTCACAGACAGATCTCTTATCAGAGATGAATGAATCGTATATTGAAAAATTGATATATACTTTGCCTGAAAAAATTGTAAAAAATAAAAAGTTTAAAAAAGAGTTATATTCTTTTGCAGAATCTCTTGATGAAGAGGAATTTCCGGATATTTTTTCAATAATAATCAAAGAATCAATGAAATCTTATTGTGAAATTAAAGGTATTACTTACAAAGAGATGCTCATATATGATGGAAATCTGGGAAGAGTAATACAAAGCATAAAAACCCCGCCTTAAGATATCATTATTTTACCGGAAAAATCCAGACACCTAAAGGAAAGGCTTGATTTACAACTTTTTCTATAAATTATTAAAAAGGATTTATTAAACAATTAATAATAAACCTTTAAAAAGATAGTAATAAACAATATATATCATACAAATATAGCTCAAACCAATTAAAACCCAAAGAATAAGGTGATAATCATGATAAAGTCAAACCCTCTAGAGGAATGTTTAGGTATTGAATACGGAGAAGCTCCGCTTTCGACAGGAGGCCACAGGTTCAGCAAAGGCATCCCACCATCAGATGTCTGCCTTCTTGGAAGAAGACCGGATGAAGAAGCATACAAACAGTTTTGCAATGCTTTCATTGGCGACAAAGATAGAGGAATCCCGGCAATAGAACCCGGAGATTTCAGGTATATACCTGAACTTAATACCTGGGCGCATATACCCGACCAATACAAATCTATTGAACAGAGTATGAACACAATAGTCAAAGGATCTTATTCAACAGATCTTACAAAAGAAAAAGACAGCGGCAAAGCAGTCAAAGACTTTTTCAGGATTGATTCAGGCGGTCACCCTGATCTTTTCGGCATGCTCAACCAGCACAACAGAAGAGACAAAAATGGAAGAGCAATATTCAACACAGTTTACGATGAAAACGGAAACCTTATCGAAGAAGAATCATACACACCAAGACAGATGAGAAAAGCAAGAATACCACAGAAAGGAGAATGGCTCACATGGCTGTATCCAGAATCTTACGAACGGGCCTTTGATGAACCGTCAAAGGCAAAAGTTCTAAAAGAGATAACAGGCTACGGATCAATAGATGAAGCAAGCTGGCAAAAGCTTAAAGAATACAATGGTCTCGAATGGTCCTTGGGAAAAATATCATCAAACGGAGATATTACTGAATACCCTGAAGGAGGAGAACCATTCTATAGAAAACCATTTAACAGGGCAAATAGTGCAGGTATTATGACAATACATAAAGACGGAAAACAAAATGTCGGTGCCGGCGGTGGAGACACAAATCTTGGAAAACTTTACCAGCATTGGGATCTGGAAGCGCTTAAAAAGATACCGGGTGGTATAGAAACTGCTCAACAGATAAAAGATGAGGTAATAGAAACACGCCCGGAAAATCTGGAAGGTTTACAGATTGCATTTGGAACTGTGATTGGCAGAAAAGCCGGGATGACACCACCATACGGCCATGTCCTTGAAGTCACAGGAATTATTGAATACAATTATCTGACGGATTATACAGCAATGTGGGGGCTTTAATACCCCCTTATATTTTTTATTCTCACGAAATTGCAAGCAAACCGCCAAAAATCAGTCACAAGAATCGACTTCGTAAACCTATCAGCAAAAATTGCGTAAAAGAAATAAGTGATCTAAATTGATAGAAAAAACACATTGCATCAGCCCGGGCAATTACGAGCTTTACAGGACAGAAAAAGATGGAGAAGTTGTCAAGGTCTCAGCCTGCTGCGCTGAAGGCTGCAACACATATGAACTCGCAGACAGCAAAAAAATAGACTGGTTTGAAAAGTTAGGAACTACAAAATATTTAGGATGCTTTGACCTGAAAGATATACCGCACACCGGAATTCAAAAAGTATTC
>JAGLUQ010000200.1 GCA_023134675.1 Candidatus Aenigmatarchaeota archaeon
AAAAATAATCAATATCAAAAGGTGGTTCAGGCCCTTCACCCTCATGGTTTTTATGATAAGTAGAAAGCTTGAAGAGTTTATCTTCATCTGTAATCTCCGGAAATTTTTTCTCTAAAATATACATGAAATTGAACACTCCAACAAGCCAAATCTTTAAGCTTGTTTCACCCTCGCGATTGTGCCTGTCATAATGGTCAGAAACATGCTCCCTGAAATGAGCTATAAGTTCTTCAGGTGTTTTTGCTTCGGCTATTCTTTTACACCATTCATCGAAGTATGTATCTGTGTTATTCATCTCCTTTTTTACCACCATAATTTTATAAATTTTTTATCGGCAGTCTTGAAGACTGATGAAGTCGAATTGAATATATTATATGAAACATTTTCTTATTCTGACCCAAAAGCTTATATAGTTTAATGAATATATATTCATTACTTAGGAAAGTGGAGGTGAAAAAGATGCCAAACAAAGACGGAACAGGACCAGAAGGGAAAGGGCCTAAGACAGGAAGACAGATGGGAAAATGTGAAGGAGCAAAACCTGTCGGATTAGGTTTCGGACGCGGAATGGGAAGAGGGTTCAGAAGATTCTGGAGAAGAGACCAGGATCAGCCTTCAGAAGCAAAAGATTAGAGATTTCGCGGCCTGTGAGAGGGAGAAGGGTTTTCGGGCGACCGGACTCTTCTTGCTTTATATCAACAGAGATGATGAAAAATCACCCAGGAATCTGCCTAAATATTGATTGGGTTTTTGAGAAATTTGTGCCAAAAGAAATCAAATTATGCTTTCCATCACTTCTTCTATGTCAAAGTCTTTGAGGTCTTTGTAGTCCTGGCCTACGCCTAAGAACACTATCGGACGGTCAATAGCCTTTGTAAGGGATAATGCTGCACCGCCTTTCTGGTCGATGTCCCATTTTGAGAGAAGTATGCCGTTGACGCCTGCCTCGCTGAAGACTTTGCCCTGCTCGACAATATCGTTTCCTGCGATGGATTCTACGACAAGAAGGGTTATGTCGGGTTGGTTGACTCTTGTTATTTTCTTCAGCTCTTCCAGAAGGTTCTTGTTCATGTGGGTTCTCCCTGCCGTGTCTGCAAGGACCACATCTATGCCTTTGGCTTTTGCGTGCTTCACCGCATCAAAGATGACTGCTGCCGCGTCTGAACCATAGTCATGCTTTATCATCGGTATCTTGAGGTTATTCGCGTGCACTTCAAGCTGATGTATTGCTGCCGCCCTGAATGTGTCGCCTGCTGCAAATACGCATGAGTATCCTTTCTCTTTCAGGTGGTGGCCGAGCTTTGCCAGGTTTGTTGTCTTGCCTGAGCCGTTGAAGCCGAGAAACATTATGAGAGTCGGATTGCTGTTCTCTTTGTTCTTTTCTATCGTCCCGTAGACGTCAAGAGGAGGCCTTTCAAGGATCTCGCGGACATTGTTCCTGAATGTGTCTTCTATTGTCTTTTTAATATCAAAACGGCTGACTGATTTTCCTGCAAGCTTTTCTTTTATCTCGCCACAGAACTTTTCCGAGACGTCAGATGCGACATTGTTCTCAAGAAGGACCATCTCAAGATCCCAGAGAGCGTCATCAAGAACTTTCTCGTCAATCTTTTTCTCTGAGACAACTTTTATTGTACTGTTAACTGTGCCTTTTATAGCTTTTTCTGTCGTCGCAGCTGTCTTTTCAAAAGTATCTGAAGCAGCCTTGCCTGTGTCTGCGACTGTGTCTGAGACTTTCTGTATTGCGTCATTGAGCTTTTTCTTAAGAAGGCCGAACATATTCATCCCTTCCCATAAGAAACAATATCAGCTCTTTTCAGGCTGCTGTGATGCCCGCGACTGCTG
>JAGLUQ010000201.1 GCA_023134675.1 Candidatus Aenigmatarchaeota archaeon
GATATGACAACTGCTCTTTTTGATGTAAGGTCAGTCTCTGCAGTGTATAATATACTGCACTTGTCTATGAAATCCTTGAAAAGTCCCGGTGGCATGGCAAAGTAATTTGGCATTGCAAAGATGTAGCCGTCGGCGTCAATCATTTTTTTCCTTATCTCTGCCATGTCGTCATCGTGATGGCAATCGAGGTTCTTGTTGCAGTATTCTACACAGCCGTTGCATCTCTGTATGTTCTTTTTCCGGAGGAGAATTATCTCGTTTTCTATGCCTTTTTTTTCTAATTCCTGTTTCAGCCTGTTAAGTATTGCTTCAGAATTGCCTTTTCTCGGGCTGCCGCAGATGCTTAGGATTTTCATGTGATCACTTTATTTGTTTTTTTAATATTTATTGTTAAAATTGTATTTTTATATATTTTTTCAATAATATTATGTTATGTCTGATATAAAGGTGTTGAAAGCAGAGATAGAAGATATTAAGAAAAGGAACAGCAGAGTCGAGGCTGACAAGGCCTGGGAGACAAGCGGGTCAAGAAAGGTAATGGTTGCTATTTTGACTTATGTTGTCATCGTGTCGTTTTTTTATATTGCCGGACTTCCTAATCCGCTTGTGAACTCAGTCGTGCCTGCGCTTGCGTTTATCTTATCAACTTTGACATTGTCTGTATTTAAGAAGCTGTGGATTAAGCGGGTCTATAAGGCGTAATCTGGTGTGTTGATTATCTCTTTTATTTCACTGAATTCAAATGTGTTGTCTGCAACAAAAACTCTATTATGGATACCATATGCAGGAAATATAGCAAACTTTCCGTTTTCTGTGGTAAAAATCGCTACATCTCTTTCTGTCTTTTCAAGATTACTTTGCATGAGCATTGTCGCTGCACTATATTTAAGTATCCCTAAGTCTTTTGCTTTCCTTGATATTTCTTGTGGGGTTATTGTTATTGTCTCTTCTTCTGTGAGCTGAGACCAGAAAGTATCTACAGGTGTTCTTTCAAGGATTTTGTCTATATCATCATGTGTCTCTTTAAAATAATAGAATTTATCATTTAGTTTTAATGCAATGACAGTTGTTTCATCACAGCATAATAGATTGACATCGCTAATATCTTCTTTGAAATGTCCTTCTTTTAGATACACACGAAGCATTTTGCCAATGTTCATATCGGGGTTACGATCATTGTAATAGGAATCTAAACCATTTTTTGAATAGCATTTTATTTCATCGCTCATAATAATTACTAAGATATGTAAATTTTATAAACATTATGCAGGGGAGGGGATTCGAACCCCCGAACTCCTACGAGAGTGGATCTTGAGTCCACCGCCTCTTGCCGAATACTATACGTAGCATAGATTCTTTGACCAGGCTGGGCGACCCCTGCATTTACAGATTGTCCAGCTCGCTTTTCAGCCGTGTTATCTCAGACTGAAGGCTTTCAAGTCCCGTATCTTTCTGGTCCATTGGTATGACGGACGGGCTTGAAAATTCTTTCGGAGCCACAAGGTTGCTGTCAATCTTATTCAGCTTTTCGTCAAATAGATTTAACCGTTTTTCTATTTTTGCGACAGCTTCGGCTTTCAGCTTCTCTGCATTGCTCAAAAGAGAAATAGTCTCAAGCATCTTTCTCATCTCCTGCCGTGTGCCCAGTATCTCATCAGTTATCTCGACATGCCTGTCAATCTTGACGAAAAGTGCTGAGCCTTCCTTTCTGGTTTCTGGCTGTGCTGTTACAGGGCTTTTTGGAGGACTCTGCGGTCTGGGAGCTACAGCCTGTGCTGGCTGCGGTTTTGTTTGTGGAGATTCTATTGGGTGAAGATGTTCTGGAAAGTTTGCC
>JAGLUQ010000202.1 GCA_023134675.1 Candidatus Aenigmatarchaeota archaeon
CTGCGGGTCTATGCCTTTGAGTATCAGCATGTCGCCTACCTGGAGCGTTGGTATCATGGAGCCGGAGACGACAGTCACTATCGGGTCCGGGGTGCTTAGAGCTATCTTGAGACTTGTGTATATTAAAAGCGCGAAGAAGATACCTAAGAATATGTAAAATATATCGCCTACAGTCTCATTCTTTGCGAGTTTTCTTATGTGTGACCTTATGTCTTTTTTCTCTTCTTTCCATTGATACATAAAAATTGCTCCAGAATATTGTGACAATAAATATTTTTTAGGGATGCTTATATAGGTTTGTGTCGCTGTCTTTTGTTTTAAGAAATATGCGCTATTTTTGCCTTCTTTTGTGATTATGTCTTTGAAATGCTCGCAGTCTGTATTATATATTTGTTTTCTTGTTGGATAGTTATCTTAGCCTGTAAACAGAATTAAAGAGATAGAGACAGATTTCGCGTATTGACATGATATCTTAGGAAGATATCAGGTTTATATATCCTTTTAGAACTTGTGGGGCTTTGTGCAGAAGCTCATCATCAGGTATCTTATTTTTTGACAATGGATCTACTTGTATATTCATATATCCTGGCATTAAGTCATTACCGTAAGAATCATAAGGCAAGCCGGGAGCTGCCGGACCAAGACCATCATAACCCGGAATTATCGGGCCAATACTATCAAAGCCAGGAAGTATCGGACCAAGACCATCAAAGCCAGGAGGGGTCATGTCATCATAAGGTGTTGCAGGATTAGTGTCTGCGTAAGGATTCTTTGCCTCAAGCTCTCTGTCAAGGTCGTTTAACATATTGTATACTGTTTTAAGGTCCATGCCGTTTTCGGCAAGCTCTTTTTCGAATGAGTCAAGAGTCCTATAAACGTCTCCGCCGTGCTGACCCTCAGCATTTTGGAATAGTTCCCGCCCTTCAATTGCGTCCCCATTACCTATAATCGTATAGATGTCTGTGATAAGTGCATTGCATTCGATGTAAGTCGGATCAGATGCGTTAGATGTGTTCAGGCTTCCTTCATATAGGTCTTCAAGCTTGCTTACATAGTCATTGATTATGTAATCAGTATACATCTCTGCATCACCCTCAGCAAATGAGACAGGCATATTCTTTGAGTATTCCAGCTGCTCAGAATGGCATAATTCATGGATTGCTGTATAAAGCTTATCATCAGGAGAAAGATTATTATCATAGGAAATATCAGAATCTACAATTCCTTCGCCTGTAAAAGGATTATAACCAATAGTTGATTTATTTACCCCTGCAACATTGGGCGGAAGACCATAAACACCATTTATGTCTGTATTCTTTAGTATGTCTGCAATCCTTTCCGGGTCAGAGGAATGCTCAAGATATATGTCTTTTGCCAATGATTCAATCCCATACATATCTATTGCTGCATCTAGACCTCCAGCATCGCGGATATCTGAGTAGACTGAAGCTGGTGAAGTAGAAGAATAATCAAGGCCAGGACCGCCTAAAGATACGGGACTTGCTGTTGTCGGGAGGCCGGAAGTATAGCATGAACCGCTATCACATGAAGAGCAGGCATCAGACATAACTATTACCTATATATCATATGTTTGATGTTTAACTTTAAAAAGGTTTTTTTGTTTATTAATAATGATTCTCTCTTATCTCCTTTTTTAGAGTTTTAAGCTTTCTTGAGATGTCGTCTTCAGTAGGCAGTTTTGTCTTATATTCTGCCACAAATATATCATCCCTGTTTTTTCCTGCGCTGTAATATACATCAATCTTATCATGGCTTTTGCATATCACAAGCGCAA